>MGQA01000046.1:44446-54180 GCA_001797665.1 Deltaproteobacteria bacterium GWF2_42_12
ACGGCAGACAGGTGAGCCCGCCTAAGGCGGGCTCGTGAGAGTTTGTCCCTAAAAAACCATAGTCTATTTTTGGGTTTATCTGAGGTGTTTTTCGAATTCCTGTGCAGAGAGGGCCGGGCTGAAGTAATAGCCCTGGGCAATGTCGCATTTGAGGAGCCGTAGAACCTTCCACTGCTCCTCGGTCTCGACGCCTTCGGCTATGGCCCTGAGTCTAAGACTATGCGCCATGGAGATGATGGCTGTGACGAGAGACGTAACATCAGGATCCACAGTCACCTCCCGTATGAATGAGATGTCTATCTTCACGTTGTCAACCGGAAGCCTCTTGAGGTAACTCAAGGATGAGTATCCTGTTCCGAAATCGTCAACAGACAGGGAAACACCGATACCTTTGAGCTTTTTGAGAATCGAGGTTGCAAAGCTTATATCCTGCGTGAAAATGCTCTCGGTAATTTCAAGGATCAGGTGTTTTGGGTTCAGATCAAATTCCTTAATCACACTCTCCACCATATCCACGAGATGCGCATGTCTGAACTGAATCATAGAGAGGTTCACGGCTATAGGCACAGGCGCATAGCTCCGCCCCCATTCCTTGAGCTGCCTGCAAACTGTTTTTAACGTCCATTCACCCACCTCAATGATTTTATTCGTGTCTTCAAGTATCGGGATAAACATCGAAGGCGAAATCAGACCGAGTTTGTCATTTTTCCACCTAATGAGCGCTTCTGAACCTACGACCTTCTTTGTGGAGAGGTCGCAGTACGGCTGATAGTTCACTGTGTATTCCTGGTTTTTGAGAGCGCTGAAGAGATGTTTTTCCATAATGACAAGCTTGGATATGTTAGCGTTCATATCTTCAGCATAAAACTGGTGCGTATTCCTTCCCTGTGCCTTTGCACGGGAAAGGGCGATGTCAGCATTTTTTATGAGCGCATGGGCATCTTCTCCGTCCTGAGGATAGAGCGCAATGCCCATTGAAACTGTAGGCACAACCTCTTCTCCGTTTGCATTTACAGTTTCAGTGAGGATGTCCATAATGCGCTGAACGAGCGGAACGAGGTCAGCCTGTTGCTGAAATGTGGTGATGAATCCGAACTCATCGCTCCCCAGGCGCGCTGCTACATAGCCTTTGGGGAGGGACGCAGAGAGCTTCTCTGCAGTCCGCTTTAACACAATGTCACCGACCTCGAACCCATAGATGTCGTTAATGAACTTAAATCTGTCAAGGTCAGTAATGAAGACCCCAAGGGTGCCATTACCCTGTTTTGCTTTTGCAATCTCGCTCTGCAATTTCTCTATAAAGAGGCTCCTATTCGGAATGTCTGTTAACGGATCATACGCTGCAAGATAGTCGAGCCGAGACTCAATATTCTTTTGATGGCTTATGTCCTGTGCCACGCAAATAATGCGTTTGACATTCCCTTTTCGGTCTTTGAGCGGCGCTGCCACTTCGTTCAGGTGGAATAGTTCTCCGCTCTTTTTTTCTCCCTCAATCTCACCCTGAAACAGTTGGCCCTGGCGCACATTTTCCCACACCTGTTTGAAGAACCGACGGCCGTATTGCCCGCTTCCCCAGACCTCACGTCCTTTTCCCATAAGCTCTTGGCGCGTGTATCCAGTGGTATTTTCTACGGCGCTGTTGATGTATTCTATCTTTCCCTTAGGGGTAATGATTGCAACAAGGTCTTTTACGTTATCAAGGGAAAATGAGAGCCGCTGTAGCATGTGCTCGGTTCGGCGGAAGCGCACGAACTCGCGCAGTATGATGATAAGGGCGATGATGACAATAGCGAGTGTCCCGATGGCGAATGCGGCCAAGGCATACCAGACATTATATCCTGCAATGCGCATGGTTCTTTCCCACTGCGCAAGCTTGAGCTTCTCCTCGCGCTCCATATCCGAAAGGATGCTGCGAACCTTATCGCGCAGGAGGATACCCTCGCCCTTCAGTATCTGTTGCTCAGCAACCTTTCGGCCCTTGCCCCTCCGTAAATCTATGACTGTTTCAGTAAAGTCAAGCCTTTGATGGATTAAGGGTCTCAAGAGGTCAAGTCTCAGTTGGTGAAGTTGGTTTTTTGCAGTCAGCGCCCTAATAGCATCCATATCACGGCGGATCATCTCAGATGCGCCGGCATACTGTTCTATGTGAGCAGCCTTGCCGGTCACCGCAAAACCGCGTTCAGTTGTGTCTATGTCCATGAGTTGAGACCGCATGTCCTTGAGAACAGCAAGGGTCTTGTACACAGGCTCGCGCAATTCAGCAGCGGCAAGCAGTGAAACTACTGTCCGGTACGAGGTCATGCCGCCAGCCGCGAGCACAATAAGCCCGAGAAGCGTGACAGCCGTTATTTTTTGCTTTACAGTGTATCGCATATTTATAGGCAATAAGGGGGCACAGGCGATAATGGGATGGTTCTATTATTTTACTGTGCCGTTAAAGCACCAGACTTCAGTCTAGTGATGGATAGGCAGCCCGAAGGGCGCAAGCATAACCTGAATCCAAAGAAATCGCCGACTCCTGTCATCTGGGCATCATTCTCTCTTCACCCCATACCCGAGATAATTTATATTTGTATTTCCCGAAATCCTGAACTCAAGATTCAATGGATCAAAGGTCATCCCTTTAATTTCTTCTACTTCTATATTATTATACTGTAGCAAATCAACCAGTGTCGAGGGCTTTATAAATCTATTATAATCATGCGTGCCTTTTGGGACCATCCGAAGATTTTCTGCAACAAATATTGCAAAAAATCTGGCAGATATTGTTTTGTTTATGGTGCTGAAAAAGAAAAGGCCGCCTTTCTTAAGAAGCTTGCAGCAATCCCTTAAAAAACCTGCAAGGTCATCTACGTGCTCCAATACCTCGGCACAGACTACGGCGTCGTAGGTGGGGACAGATTTTAAATCTGCCCCCGTAGAGCTAACTCCCCTTTGCTCCCCCTCTTTACTAAAGAGGGGGGTGGGGGGAGTTAAGAGCTGAGAAACTGAAATCAATCTATAATCTATCTTAAGACCTGATTCTTTTGCATGAGCCTTTGCTGTGTCAATAGCAACAGGAGACAGGTCAATCCCTGATACTTGTGCGCCTGTCTTTGCAAACTCTTCTGATAGTATCCCCCCTCCGCAGCCTATATCAAGCACTCTTTTTCCTTTAATATCTCCGAGCTTACTTACAAAGTAGTTAAATCTTAGAGGGTTTATCCTGTGGAGTGAAGCGAGCTTTCCCATCGGATCCCACCACTCTTTGCCAAAAGCGTCAAATTTTTGAGATTCAGCACTCATATTTACAAAACCTCCATAGCAGCAATTATGTAATAGGAGTTTATAAATTTCAAGGCTTTTTAGGCGATTTATGATTACATCAGATCAGGTTGTTGAAAAAGCCATCAACAGCCTTGATTAGACAGATATTTACAGATATTTTAAGGAGTTTTAATCTGTGTAATCTAATCTTTCATCTGTGTAATCAGAGATTGTTGAGTTTTTCAACAAGCTCAGATGACTTGACATATAGAAAAAGCGTTCTATTATTTACATAGGAGGATTCAACGGGGTCTCAAAGATAAGGCAGAAGAAGGGAGTGAAAGTTATGAGTGGATATAGTATGAGCAGGAGAGATTTTCTTATATTATCTTCAATCGGTATTACGGGGGCGCTTATGCCATTGGATGCGCTTGGTAGTCAAATATTTTACCGTCCTGATTTACATGTTTCAAAATGGAATAGAGAAGTAAGGGTAATTGACCCTCCTCCGTCAGGCCTTTTAAAAGACCCTCTTGAAATACCAAATCTTTCAGCAAAGGCTGGGATTGTAGACGTTATGCTCGATGTTAAGAAGGCGCCAGTGGATATAAATGGCAAAAGGGTTAACCTTTTAACCTATAGCGGGGCCTTCCCTGCAAAGACGATAAGGATTAAGCAGGGTGATCGTCTAAAAGTGACTCTAAAAAATTCTCTGCCACCAACGGATGAGAAGACCATACTCGGCTATACAAAAAATATCACTAATCTTCATGTCCACGGATGGAGTGTCTCTCCATCAGGAAATTCCGATAATGTATTTGTGGCTGTGAACCCCGGGAAAGAGTTCGTTTACGAATACGACACATCAAAACAAGAGGCCGGTACTTTTGGTTTCTATCATCCGCATTATCACGGTCTGGTGGCAGAGCAGATATGGAGCGGTCTTGCAGGCGGCGCTTTAATAGTTGAGGATAATGTCAAAATACTCTCTGATTTCGAAACCCATATCCTGGTTCTTAAGGATTTCAACTTTATCGGTTCTGAGCCTGCCTCTTATACAGAACAGGATTATCTGGATGGTAAAGAGGGAGATATGGTTTTGATTAATAGCCAGATAAATCCTGTTCTTAATGTAAGGCCAGGGCAGGTTCAGAGGTGGAGGTTCGTAAATGAGGGGCCTGCGAGGTATTACAAGCTGAGCCTCGAAGGTCATAAGCTTTATGTAATTGGAACTGATGGTGGTTTGCTCGACAGACCCTATCCTGTTTCGGAACTACTCCTTTCACCAGGTGAAAGGGTTGATTTACTCATGACAGCAGATAATACGTCAGGGACATATAAACTTTTGTCACTCCCCTATAATAGACAGGGGAATGAGCTTCAAAAGGTCACCCTTATGACTATTGTATACAAAGGGGAGTCTGCAAAGGATAAAATACCATCGGTAATTAATCCTGATGCAAAGCGTTTAGCTATTGATATAAATACCCTTCCCAGGAGGAAGTTATATCTTATCATGGCTAACGGTCGTAGTTTCATAAACCTAAAAGACTTTAACGAAGATCCCCATGTGATAACATCAAAGGTTGGAACATATGAAGTGTGGGAGATAATCAATATAAGCCCGATGGATCACCCGTTCCATCAGCATATAAACGCAGCCCAGGTCCTGAGCATTAAAGGCGGCGATGCAGCATATGCAGAATTCTATAGTTCTATCCCTGCGTGGAAAGATACCATCAATGTCCCTTTTCAAGGGGTGGTAACCATGCTGGTTCCTGTTATGAATTTTACCGGCAAGACCTTATATCACTGTCATATATTGGAGCATGAAGAGACAGGGATGATGGGGGTGTGGGAAATAGTTTAGTGGCTAAAAGAAATCAAATTAATCAGGATTCAGCCATCACATAGATGGAGAGGGGGATATGCAAACACAGCTAATCCTGGTTTTCATCAAAGAGTCTTTTAAATTCTTTTTCGCAATTATTGAAGACATCAAGCAGGAGAGGGTCAAAACGTTCTTTTAATTTTTTTGTTATTATATTGCAGGCAGTACTGTGGTCGAGAGGCTCCTTGTAAGGTCGCTTGCTTCTAATAGCATCGTAAACATCTGCAAGGTTTACAATCCTTCCAACTAAAGGGATTGCCTGGCCCCTTAGCCCCTTTGGATAGCCTGTGCCATCCCATGCTTCGTGATGGGAAAGGGCTATTATTTCAGCTGTTTTAAGGATATCTGAATCAGAGCCTTGAAGTATGCCTGCCCCTATTGTTGTGTGGGTCTTCATTATCTCAGTCTCTTCTCTTGTAAGAGCGCCAGGCTTAAGGAGTATATAGTCAGGTATGCCAATCTTACCTACATCGTGCATAGGGCTTGCAAAAAATATTGCTTCAACTATTGGTTCATCAAGTTTGAGATATCTGGCAACAAGCTGCGAATAAAGGCTTATCCTTTTTATGTGTTTGCCTGTCTCTTTATCTCTGTATTCTGCTGCAATTGTAAGCCTGTATACAGTTTCCGTATAGCCATTCTTTATCTTTTCTAACGCGTCTTTAAGCTGGAGGCTTTTATCAATAACTTCTCCTTCGAGCATCTTGGAGTGTTCCACCAGGAAGTCTTCATAGCGTTTTATCTTTAACATATTTTTTATTCTAATCCGGAACTCCGTTTTATCAATTGGTTTTATGAGAAATTCATCCGCCCCCTGCGCAAGCCCTGTCACCTTAGACTCTCTGTCAGAAAGCGTGGTGACCATTAAAATTGGTATATACATAGTTAGAGGGTCCTGTTTAAGTCGTGCTGCCAATTCAAAGCCGTCCATCCCAGGCATCATAACATCAGTTATAATAAGGTCAGGGTGATAATTCCGCACTTTTTCAATTGCCTCAAATCCGTTTTTTACACATAGGCATTCATAGCCGAGTTCCTTTATGAGGTCTTCATAAATCTGCAGATAGAATCGGTCATCATCAGCCACAAGTATCTTAGTTTTTCTATCTAAATCGAATGGTAATGTCAGGTCTTTCTTTTCAGCTTCCATAATTTTCTCAAATCTTAATTAATCTATATTGTAATCCTTCCATTTCTTATTAACAAGGTCTGCTACAATTTTATCCATTTCAAGCTTTTTGCCCCATTCACGATTGACTTCAGGCGGCTTTTTCATGGTTGCGTCTATCCCCATCTTGCTCCCCAGTTCCGCAACAGGCGATGAAAAATCCAGATAATCAATGGGCGTATCTTCTATTATCATAATATCCCTTGCAGGGTCAACCCGCGTTGATATGGCCCAGACCACATCATTCCAGTCATGCACATTTATATCATCATCAACCACGATGATATATTTCACATACATAAATTGTTTGAGCATTCCCCATATTCCCATCATTATCCGTCTTGCATGACCGGGGAATTGTTTTTTGATGGATACAACAGCAATGCGATATGAAACTGCCTCCATGGGCAGACTGAAATCCACAACCTCTGGAAACTGAAGTTGCAGGCTCGGTAAAAACATTTTATTCAACGCCATACCGATAACAGCATCCTCTTTGGGCGGCCTGCCGGTGATGGTTGTGAGATACAACGGGTCTTTCCTGTGCGTGATGCACTTGATGTGAAAGACCGGAAACGGCTCTGCGCTGTTGTAATAACCTGTGTGATCCCCAAACGGCCCTTCCATCGCCGTGTCTTCATGCCGTATTTCCCCTTCCAGCACAATCTCTGCTGTTGCAGGCACTTTCAAAGGAACTGTTTTACAATCCACAAGCTCTATTGCCTTTTTTCGTAACACACCTGCGAAATGAAACTCGCTTACATCCTCTGGCACAGGTGTTACTGCTGCTATAATTGTAGCAGGCTCGCACCCGATTGCAACTGCCACAGGCATAGACTTGCCTTTTTCCTTCCAGAGCCTCTGATGATGCGCCCCACCCCTGTGCTTGAGCCAGCGCATTATTGCCCTTTTCTTATCAAGATACTGCATCCTGTAAACGCCTACATTGATTGTTCCTCCCTCTGTCCCCCTCAATGAGGGGGATAAAGGGGGAGGTTGCGTTATCACAAGAGGCCATGTGATGAGAGGCGCAGCATCTTCAGGCCAGCACTTTATGATGGGAAATTTTGAAAGGTCAACATCATCTCCCTGCAAAACCACCTCCTGACAAGCACCGCTCCTTACTGTCTTTGGGCCGAGCGTCAGCATCCTTCCAAAGAACGGGATACTCTTAATTGCCTCCCATATTCCTTCAGGAGGTTTCGGTCTCTGAAGATAGGCAAGCCATTTTCCGATTTCAATAAACTCATCTTCTGTAATGCCAAGCCCGATAGCAACCCTCTCCTCTGTTCCAAAGAGATTTGCAACAACGGGGATATTATAGCCTTCAACATTCTCAAAGATAACAGCAGGCCCGCCCTTTTTTACAAGCCTGTCCATTATGGCTGCAATCTCAAGATTTGCATCAACCTGCGCCTTGACTCGTTTCAACAGATTTTTTGATTCCAGATGATTTAAAAATTCCCGAAGGTCGTTAAAGGTCATAAGCCCTCACTTTGATTGTTTTTAAAGTTCTAAATTCTCCCAATCACTAAAATCATTATCTTTTAATTCTTTGCTCCTCTTGCCAAAATAAATCCATCTCCCGCGATAATTTCTTTGGTCTGTATTTGCTACAATTCCGCCAAAAAGATTCTTGCCTTTTTTGTTTTCGCTACAGATATAGTCATGTTCTCCATTCACAATTGCACTTCCTTTCCGCGCTTAAATACATCTTCAAAAAGATTATCCTTAATCAATTCTTTCACGCTCGGGTTTCCTTCAATCTTTCTATAGAAATTCAAATCATTTTCATACATATCAGCCATTACATCATCAAATAATTTTCTGAACAGAAGTTTTAGGTTTGATTTGGTATTTGTCTTCATGCTTTCCTTGAAATGATTATCGTCATATATCTTATCGGCAAGCCTCGTAAATTTCACTTTATCATCTACAGTAAACTGTGTCCCTCCAATTTCGTTTATTTTTGCAATGATGGCAGATAATCTATCGTATTCTGAAACATGGGGCTGCTTTTCTATGGCTGTCAGCGGGGTAATCTGCCCTTCTTTTTTCTCTAATGTTATCCCGCCCTTATATGTTGCTTTAATACGGTATCTGTCCATATCAATGTTTTCAACAATCTCACGGGGGAGGCTCTTTTTATCAGGAGGAAGTTTTTTAAGAAGGAAACGGGTATATAAATAAAGTTTCTCCAGAGATTCATCCTTAAAAGTAACAATCTGAGTTATAAATGCGTAGGTTTTGACATATCCCCGCAGATTGTCTTTGAAGGTGAACTTTTCTTCGTTGGATAACTCCTCATATCGTTTCACCGCAGACGATAAAACCTGATGCAGTTTTGACTGGTCTTCTGTTGAATACCAGAGTTCAGCGAAACGGTCAATCTCAGATTGGTCAATAATATCAAATTTCAATATATCTCTTTCAATTTTATACAGAAGATTCGGGTCTGTTCCTTCAGAAAGTATAGTAGTCTCATAATAAGGCTGGAAAGATTTTCTAATATCGTCGGTCTCATTTACAAAATCAAGCACATAAACCTCATCTTTGCCGGGAGATATGCGGTTAAGCCTGCTTAAGGTCTGCACAGCATTAACCCTCTGGAGTTTCTTGTCAACATACATTGTCTGGAGAAGTGGCTGGTCAAAGCCTGTCTGAAATTTATGGGCAACAATCATGATGCGGTATTCATCTGTATCAAATTTCTTAACAGTCTGCGATTCAGGAAAACCATTCATGTTTGATTCGGTAAATTCATGCCCGTCATCCTTTACTGTCCCTGTAAAGGCAGCCAAAGCCTTTACATCACCGCCTCTTTCTTTCAACTGTCTGTCAAATTCCAGCTTATATCTGACTGCATGAAGCCTTGACCTTGTTACCACCATAGCCTTAGCTTTACCATTTATTTTGCCTTTTACATTTTTATAAAAATGCTCAAGCATAATCTCTGCCTTCTTTTTTATTGCATGTTCATGCAGGTCCACATATCTTTTAAGCACTACAGTTGCCTTTCGCTTCTCATACTCAGGGTCATCCTCAATCATTTTCACAAGTTTAAAATAGGTCTTGTATGTCATGTAATTTTCAAGCACATCAAAGATAAATCCTTCCTCAATTGCCTGACACATTGAGTAAAGAGAAAATGCTTGATAACTTCCATCCGGCTGTTTCTCGCCAAAGAGTTCAAGAGTCTGCTGTTTTGGCGTTGCAGTAAATGCAAATAAACTACCATTCAGCAGTCTGCCCCTTGACTGTATATCTTCTAAAATCTTTTCTTCAACATCCTTTTCTTCAGGGTCTTCTTCCTCGGCATTTTTTAGAGATGTATAACTCAAGGTCTTTTTAACAGTTGTCATGCTTTCGCCGCCCTGATTGGAGTGAGCCTCGTCAATAATGACAGCAAAATTCCTGCCGTTTAACCTG
>MGQA01000047.1:0-192 GCA_001797665.1 Deltaproteobacteria bacterium GWF2_42_12
TAACAGCAGGTGTTGTGATTGCTTTATTTTAATCTAATATTCATTGCTCTGACTGCGATATTTTTAATGGCTGAAACACAGGCTATCGCAGCTACATCAGTAAATATACCTGTTGGTTCCTACATCTACCAAGAACTTGAACGGCTTGAGGTAAAAGGCCTTATAAAAGGCTCAATGCTGTCTACTAAGCCA
>MGQA01000047.1:264-4678 GCA_001797665.1 Deltaproteobacteria bacterium GWF2_42_12
CCTGATGCCAATATGATAATCCTCAGGCTAAGAGAAGAATTTAAAGACGAGTTAGAAAAAACCTCCTTTATAAAACCGGTTGATAATATCCATACCAGGTTTTTATATTCAGAAGACAGCCCTTATTTTACAAACATAAATAACAACGGAGATGCATTCAGAGAAGGGTTTAACTTCAGGGCAAATATTAGTTTAAGCGCTGGAATAGCAGATGCATTCTCTTTATATTTAAGCCCTGAATACAGGCTCGATGAAGATAACTCTTATGGAGAGCTCGTTTACGGCTATCTGACATTTGATGCGGTCGGGGTAAGGCTTGAAATAGGAAGGGATTCCATGTGGTGGGGAGCAGGCTATCATGGAAATCTGCTTGTAACCAACAATGCAAAACCTTTTGATATGGCAAAACTTACCTCTCAAAAACCCTTTGTCCTCCCCTGGTTTTTTAAATACCTTGGTCTTTTTAAACCCACAATATTTTTAGCAAGACTTGAAGAGGACAGGGATTTTCCAAGGGCAAATCTTCTTGGCATGAGGTTGGATTTTAAGCCGACCCAAAGATTTCAGTTTGGCCTTAACAGGGTCTTTATGTTCGGCGGTCATGGCAGAAAGAGCCTTAACTTAAATGACTGGCTTAATGTCTTAATAGCATCCGACTCAGCAGAGCATAGCGGCTCCCCAATAGACGGCAACCAAATAGCATCAATAGACGCATCATATGTTTATGTGAATGAGATACATTTTATTCCATTCTCAGGTATAAAACTCTATACAGAATGGGGCGCAGAGGATTCGTCCGGAGATACAAAGTCGCCCACAGGCAGGGCAAATATCTATGGCGCGTTTATTGACGAGCCTTTCTATCTAAGCGGTATTGATTTTAGAGTTGAATGGGCAAATACTGCCAGAAACGAAAGATATGGTCCCACATGGTACCAACATGGTGTTTACTCAAACGGCTATACCTATGAGGGAAATATAATCGGGCATCACATGGGGACAGATGCAAGAGACCTCTTCCTGAGAGTGCAATATCATTTTAGCTCAGGCTCCAAAATAGGCATTGAAGCCGACCATGAATGGTCAGGCGTGCACAGCGCAAATGAGATTGAAAGACAATGGGGGGGCTTGGACTTTGAATATCTATTCACCGAGGCCATTACATTCACTGGAGGGGTTGGCATAGAGGATACTGATGACACTAACAATTCCCAAAAGACTACCAACACAGTTTCATGGTTAAAGATGGATTGGTTGTTTTAACAAAGTACCTGAGTTCATGGCCAAAACCAGTAGATTCTTGACATTTCTTAAAGTAAGTTTTAAACTACAATTCAAAACTACAAAAAAATTCCATACTATTATGAAGCATCCATGCCAACGGATTGACACAATGGACAATGAAAATAATCTCCCCGTCCCCCCCTTTAGAAACTTGTCCTCGAATGATTTTATCGGGGAAGGGGGGATGGGGGGATTTGTAGCATTGGGGTTTTTCCTTAACAATAATCGTGTCGCGGGATTCTTGGCATGAACTTGTAGCGCGGGGGTTCATCCCCCGCTGAAAACAGCCGACCACAAGGGTCGGCGCTATGGGAATGTAAATATGGAGGTTTCAGATGAAAGCCAATATAACGCATAACGCGCTATTATCTCTTAATTATAATGAACAAATAGGACTGAATGGTATTGTTCAGGAACTGACAGATAAGTTCCAGTTTATTAAGAAGGTGATACTATACGGCTCTAAGGCGAGAGTTGATTTTGTGGGGGACTCTGATATAGACCTTTTGTTTATTTTGGAAAGAGAAGTCTCAAGATTAGAAAAGTCTGAAATGAGTGATATAATATACGACTATGAGTTAGCCAATGACATTGTCATATCGGCTATCTTTATTCCTGAGCATGAGTTTCGAGATAAGGCCAGTATTTTTCTTGCAAAGGTGAGGAAAGAGGGTATTGTTATATGGTCGAGAGGATAGGCATAGAAGAAGGAAAACTCTTTGCCAGAGATGAATATCAGAGGGCGATGGATGAACTTAAGGCCGCAAGAGTTCTACAGGCAAGTGGTTTTTATTATAAAAGTATTGCCTCTGCATATTATGCGGTATATCATGGCGCAAAGGCCCTCCTTCTCTTAAAGGGAGTAGTCCCTCAGAGCCATGAGGGTGTTGAAAGGATGTTCAGTCTTTATTATGTGAAGACAAAGGAAGTTGAGGTTGATACAGGAAAGGTCATAGGAAGGCTGATGAAGATGCGGGAAGAGGCGGATTATTATCCTGAAACGTCTTTCAGTTTAGGGGATTCATCGGAGGCTATAGAAAAGGCAGAAAGATTTATAGAGAGTGTTAAAGTGTTTTTTGCAGGCTTGTAAGCTTGCAGGTCGGAGACTTTTATGTTTTCAACTGCTGTTCTTGAGCGTGCCATTGTAAAGGAAGAAGAAAACCGGGAAAAACTGCGCAAGCAGTTGTTAAAGGGTCTTATCGAAGCCCTCGATAAATTGGCTCAAGAGATACCCTTTGATGAAGCTTACATATTTGGATCGGTATCAAGGCCATACGGTTTTAGAAGGGGCTCGGATTTGGACATAGGCTTCAAAGGACTAAATGATGAGAACTTTTTCAGAGCCATGTCTTTCATATCAAGAGAGGTCGGCGTAGATAATGTAGACTTGGTTCAACTCGAAGGACACAGGCTTGAAGACAAGATAAAGCAGGAAGGGATAAGATGGAACAGGAAAGGTTAGCCCTATTACGGGCGGAAATAGATGCCCAGTTAAAAGAGATTGAAAGTATTTATGGAAAGCTGGAAGAACGGAAGCGGAAGAGGGGAAAAGCAGCTGTTGAAAGCCTCGGATACCAGCTTCACAATCTTTACTGTGCATTTGAGGACCTTTTCAAGATAGTAGCGGCGACCTTCGAAAACCATATAGAAGATAAGAACCGGTATCACCTCGAACTCCTTAAGAGGATGGCTATTCCGATTGAAGGAGTTCGGCCTGCCCTTTTGTCCCAGAAAAACTATACCCTGCTTGACAACCTTCGCTCCTTCAGACACTTCTTCAGGCATGCCTATTCGTATGAGCTGGACGAGAGGAAGGTGCGGATTGTATTGGAAGATGCTGTCAAACTGAGTGAGCTTTACGAAATAGATGTTAAGAGCTTTCTTGACAGCTTGTAAGTTTGCCAGCTTGGTGAATCATATACTAACAGAGCTTGTTGCACGAATACTAACTAATGGATAGTCCCATAAATAGCTTTACCATAGTTCGTCATTCCCGCGAAGCTTGTCCCCGCATGCTTTAAGCGGGGAGCGGGAATCCAGTAAAATCAAAGACCGGATTCCGCATCAAGTGCGGAATGACAGTAAAGGAACTTTAGGGACACTCCACTAAAAACGCTCTGGGGATGAACGGTCCCTATTTTTACCTATTTTTTTAGAACAGATGAACGAACAGGAATATCAAAGACTCCGCAATACAGGGATTCGAATTTACATTCGAGCTCACCTGGAAATATTCTTAATCATACCCCGGACTTGCTCCTGTTTGGAGTAATAGTTGTTCAATATGAGGTGTTTGGATGGTTTCAAGAAAAATGCTAATTACAGATATAAAAAAGCTCCTATCCTCTGTATTTGAAAAAGTTGGCATCGTTCAGTTTGCATACTTCTTTGGTTCAGTTGCCAAAGGGGATAATACCAATTTAAGCGATATAGATATCGCTGTTTATTTGAGAGATGTTGATCCTATGGCTGTTTTTGATGTTAAGCTTTCCCTGCATGGCGACATATGTAGAGCCTTAAATAGAAACGATGTAGACTTGGTCGTCTTAAACACCGTTGCCAATAATATGCTTATTGAGGATATAATCAGGCACGGCATTGTAATATACGACATGGATAGCAATGCAAGAGAGAATTACGAAGTTACATCTCTTCACCAGGCAATAGATTTTAAGACCCAAAGACTTGCAATAATGGGTGTTTGATGGAAAGAATACTACAAAAGATAGGAAGAATTAGAGAATATCTCAAACTTATCAATTCTATAAAGAACGATTGCGTTGCACGTTTTACAAGCGACCCATTGTATCGCGGTGCCCTATTGCATTATCTTTACCTATTGGCCGATTCGTGCATAACATTGTCGGAGTTAGTCATCAAATATAAAAAGCTCAGGCTTCCACAGACCTATTATGAAGCCTTCGACATACTTGGGGAAAATAAGATTTTAGAGCCGGGGTTTGCCTTTTCATTTGCCAAGATAGCTGGTTTCAGGAATTTCCTGGCTCATGATTATGAGAAAATAGCAGAGTCAGCTATATGCAAGAACGCCTTATCGAAACTCGAAGGGGTGGAAGAATTTCTAAGACAGATCGAAGATTCTTTGGGGATTAAAGAAGTTTAGCTGAAG
>MGQA01000047.1:4748-7632 GCA_001797665.1 Deltaproteobacteria bacterium GWF2_42_12
AAGGCTCCCCGATTAAAGATTTCGGGGACAAGTTTAATCAGGGGTTTTTATCCGTCCCCGAGTGACTCTATCGGGGATAGAACCATTCGGGGACGAATCCAGTTCTTTTACAATCAACAAGTTATGGATGCGTCCCCGAATGTTTCTGTCGGGGACAGAGACATTCGGGCATGACATTTTTTAAAAGGTAGTTTTTCAGAGAGTCCTAAACTGCAAAGAGGCCGCTTTCAGTTCTCATTGTGACCTCACGAGGTGCCATGTGACGCAAAACAGCCACTTTCATTGGTATGCAGTTTATACCCGCAGTTGTCATGAGGATAAAGTAGACCGCCTCTTAAAAACCAAGTCTATCCACACCTTCCTGCCGAGAATAGAAGTTTGGAGCAAAAGAAAAGACCGCAAAAAGAAAATCCATAAGGCGCTTTTCCCAGGCTATCTCTTTGTTAATGAAATTGGAGACCGCAATCAATATCTTGAGATACTCAAGACCCCGGGTGTTGTTCGTATGCTGGGCGACAAAAACGGTCCCATGTCTATTCCAGACACTCAAATAGAATCAATAAAAAAGATATTGGAGAGCAGGACTGCCTCGACCATCTTTCCCTATCTAAGAAAAGGACAAAAAGTTAGGGTAACTAACGGCCCATTACAGGGGTGTGAAGGAATAATTCTTGACTTGAAAAAGAGAGATAGGCTTATCGTCTCTATTGACCTGTTGCAGCGAGCTGTTTCAGTTGAACTCAACGGCGCTGATGTAGAATGGTTGTAAATTGAATGCCCAGTTTCAACCTAAGTGGAATATTCAAACCGGTTGCAATCATTATGTAACCAGGAAAGCGGAGCTATATGCTTTTATTAATACAAACGCAATGAGTGGAGTGTCATTGCAAGGAGCAGAAACTGTAGGGGAGGGGCTTGTCCCCTCTGTGGACACGACCCCTGAAGCTTTCCTTGTCCTCTCTGTGGACATAATCCAGCAGGGGGTCTCTGTTAAGATAGAGGCATCAGAAGTAGAAAAAGTTTGAAGATAATGCATAATGCGTAAACAAATTACGCATTACGAGTCACGCATCACGATAATATTCCTTGTAGCCTACATCTTTTAAATGCAGGATGTAACTGAGAGGGCGAAGCTGTATTAAATGCATGGCGCCATGATATTAAACCTATAATCCATAATTCTCCAAGGCGATTTCAGCACTTTTATAATGCCAGTGCTGTTACAACTTAATATTACTAACAATAGATATACCAAAGACCTTTCCTGTCCAGATCGGACTGAAACAGTATATCCCTTATAATATATATTTGCCTTGTCCAAGGGTTGAATTTTGTGGTAGAATTTATCAGTTAAACTATAGGAGATTAGAGTGTATGGCCGAAGTTACTATTAAAATACCGGATGATATAAAGGATATCCTTGGTGAGATAAACGAGATGATTTATGTGGAAGCCGTAAAAGAGATTGCTCGCAAAAAAATTACTTATGTCCAGAGGCGTCTTAAAGAAATGAGAAAAAAAATCGCAATATACGAAGCAAAGTACGGCAAATCTTATGGAGAGTTTTCACAGAATGTTCCTGATACCCTTAAAGGGCACGACGACTGGATAGAATGGTCATATTTAGTTGATATTGCCGATGAATTAGCAAAGAAAATTGAGAAGCTCAGATTCCTTATTGGGTGACGCCGCTGGAAACTAATTTAAGGAAAATAGTAGATGAATATTCAGATATCGTTAAATTTATAGAAACACTTGAGATATCAGAAGAAGAACAGATATCTAAGTTAAAGGCAAGACTAATACTTTTTGATGGAACAGTCTTGTGGGTTAGAGAAGTAAGGATAAAAGGAAGTGTTGAGGTATATAGCTATTATTGGTTACGACCTGACGGGAGTGTAATTATAGGATGGGACAATGCACCACATCATAAAGAGATAAATTCTTTTCCACACCATAAGCATCTGGGTAATAAAGTTGAGTTCTCGAGTGAAAGGGATCTCCGCAAGGTTCTGGAGTTTATTAAAAATTTCTTACTGTGAAAACCATTCAAATGTAAAACTGGAAAGAGGTTGTTAAAAAGAATTATTGATGGAGGAGAAAATGCATAAAACCATAGAGGGAATATATGAAGATGGAAAGATTAAATTAAAAGAAACACCTGAACTAAAAAAGTCTAAAGTAATAGTCACGTTTTTAGAAGAAACTACTGGCCTTAAAGTTTTCACAAGCATTCCCGGGATTTTTAGAAAACCTGTAAGAGTATCTGAATTAAAGAAATTTAGCAGAGAAGAGTTGCATGAGAGATAGGGTTTTCCTTACACAGAAGTTATGCAGGATGGGCAGGTTATTGAAGAGAAGCTGGCAATAGAGAATCCCTTTAAACAAAAGTAGCCTGTCCACTTTTTCTGTCCCCAACTTTTTCTTTATGCTCAACCTTAGCCTTAATCTATGCTTATCCGCTTGCCAGCTATCAACCATTAGCTACAAGCTATAAGCTATAAACTATGAGCCATGACCGATTCAATACAAATTCTATGCAAGGGGTACACGATACGGCTTTGACCGGGCGCGACGGCGAGGACTCTGGCGGATGCGGATTCAGGAATATATAACCTGTGCAATCCAGAATATCCATGTTTTGATAAAATATCTTACTACGCCGAAGAAAAGCATTGCGGCAAAAGCCTTGGCAGCAAAGACTACCTTTATGGAGGCACTATCGCCTCTTATTATGGCAACAAGTAGTGCATTTTGTGGTCAGCATTGCAATTAGAGATTCTTTCTTTAAAGAACTTGGTGGATACAGGTCAAAAGAAATTGGCTTAAAAAAAAGGATTCGGGCAACAGCCCGTACAGAATTCAGGGCTTAACAGCGATCTTG
>MGQA01000048.1 GCA_001797665.1 Deltaproteobacteria bacterium GWF2_42_12
CCAATCTGGAAGTAGAGCTCATCATGCCGATAGCAATGGACGAGGGGTTAAGATTTGCGATAAGAGAAGGCGGCAGGACAGTTGGAGCAGGCGTGGTAACGAAGATACTGGCATAAATATGGAGCAAGCCAACCGTGTTGGCGTAGAAACGGCGACACGGTCGCCTTGTTCCAAATGGAGAAAAGATGAGAGACATTATAACTTTAGCATGTAGTGATTGTAAGAACAGGAACTATACAACCACAAAAAATAAAAAGACAACGCCTGACAGGCTAGAGCTAAAAAAATATTGCAGACACTGCAGAAAGCATACGGTCCATAAAGAGGCAAAGTAGCAGCCTTACGGCAATTGTAAAATGAAAATTGCAAATTGCAAATTTTAAGAAAAGGTTTTCATTTTGCAATTTAAAATTTTCACTTTGCATTTTTCAATGAGCGATAGCGTATAGGCCAGTAGCTCTAACGGCTAGAGCGTCGGTCTCCAAAACCGAGTGTTGGGGGTTCGAATCCCTCCTGGCCTGCCAAGCTTAGCTTGGCATAGGCACCCTTAGTGTGCCAGCCAGTTAAAAAAGTATGGAGTAAGCAGTAGTCAGTAAGCAGAAAAGAGGCAATTACTTTTTAACCGCCTACTCCTTACTGCATACTGCCTACTTTATTTAAGAAAAGAGGAGTTAAGATGGAATTTATTGACAGATCAAGACAGTTCTTATCAGAGGCAAACCAGGAATTGCAGAGAGTAACCTGGCCTGTAAAAAAACATATTGTTGCCTCTACATGGGTAGTTATTGGGTTGGTTTTTGTAATATCTATTTTCTTGGGATTTGTGGATTTTATATTTTCTAAATTGATAAGGTGGATACTCGGTTAATCTATCCAAATACAGGGGTATTACTAACAGATATGGCAAAGAAATGGTATGTAGTTCACACATATTCAGGTTATGAAAATAAGGTAAAGGCTACTCTTCAGGAAAGAATAAAAAACGCTAAAATGGACGATTTTTTTTCAGAGGTATTAGTGCCTTCAGAAAAGGTTATAGGATTAGTTAAAGGCGAAAAGAAAACTACATCCAGAAAGTTTTTCCCAGGCTATATCCTGGTAAATATGGAATTGAATGAAGATTCATGGCATCTTGTAAAGGAGACACCTAAAGTCACTGGTTTTGTGGGCGGTGCAACAGCCCCTCAATCAATATCTGAAGAAGAGGTAAAGAAGATAACCCATCAAATGGAAGAAGGGGCAGTAAGGCCAAAGCCCAAGGTCCTTTTTGAAAGAGGAGAAAACGTGCGCGTTGTTGATGGACCGTTTACAAATTTTGCTGGTATTGTAGATGAAGTAAAGCCTGAGAAGGGTAAATTAAAGGTCTTGGTTAGCATATTTGGCAGGGCAACACCAGTAGAGCTCGATTTTGTGCAGGTAGAAAAGGCATAAGGACAAAATTTCAAATTTCAAATTGCAAATTTCAAATTTAAGGTAGGAGTTTAAAATGGCAAAAAAGGTTGTTACACAGATTAAATTACAGGTTCCGGCTGGAAAGGCGAATCCATCGCCGCCAATTGGGCCGGCATTAGGTCAACATGGCGTAAATATAATGGAATTCTGCAAGCAGTTTAATGCCAAGACCCAGAAACAGGAAGGAATGATTATACCTGTTGTTATTACAGTCTATCAGGACAGGTCGTTTTCATTTATCACAAAGACACCGCCCGCATCAATCCTTCTTATAAAGGCAGCGGGTGTGGAAAAGGGTTCTGGAAACCCGAATAAAGATAAGGTAGGAAAGGTTACAAAAAAACAGGTTATAGAGATAGCAAAATTAAAGATGCCTGACCTGACAGCCGCAAATCTTGATGCTGCTGTAAGGACTATTGAAGGTACAGCAAGAAGTATGGGAATAGTAGTGGAGGGTTAAAATGGGTAAAAACTATAACGCAGCTATTGCAAAAGTAGACACAAATAAATTTTACAATATTGACGATGCAGTGAAACTGCTTCCTGAAACAGCTACGGCCAAATTTGATGAGACAGTGGATGTGGCTGTAAGATTAGGGATTGACCCAAAACAATCTGAGCAGATGGTTAGAGGGACTGTAGTACTACCTAATGGGACTGGCAAGAAGGTCAGGGTTTTGGTTTTTGCAAAGGGGGAAAAGGAAAAAGAGGCAAAAGATGCAGGCGCAGATTTTGTAGGGGGAGAAGATCTTGTTGAAAAGATAGCGAAGGGCTGGCTTGATTTTGACGCTATTGTTGCAACGCCAGACATGATGGGTTCTGTTGGTAAGCTGGGAAAAGTTTTGGGCCCCAGGGGGCTTATGCCAAATCCTAAACTTGGTACAGTAACATTCGATATTGCCAGGGCAGTAAAGGATATTAAGGCGGGTAAGGTAGAATTTAAGATTGATAAGGCAGGCAATGTGCACGTTGCATTTGGCAAAATTTCCTTTGGTGTGAACAAGCTAAAAGAAAATTTTACTGTATTGTTAGAGAGTATTATAAAGGCAAAACCATCTACAAGCAAAGGGACATACTTAAGAAGTATTACAATATCAACAACAATGGGGCCCGGGATTAAGATAGATGCTGCCGGGGTAAGGGAGACTTTTTAAATAAATATGGAGCAAGCCAACCGTGTTGGCGTAAGAATACGGCAACATGGGTGCTTTGATCCAAATATGGTCAAAGACAGTAGGGGCTGTTTGGCTTAATAATCCTACCGAGGCCAACGTCTTATGGCGATTGCAAAATGAAAATTGGCGCCAAAAGCGCCATTCTGAGTCCGCCTAAGGCGGATGAAGAATCCCTGAGACCCTTCGCTTCGCTCAGGGTGACATCTTCATGTCATTTTTCAATTTGCATTTTTCAATGAGCGGTAGCGATAGTCCTTTCTGTCTTTGTCCATTACGTTGAGTTTGATTAAAAAAATCCAAGAGACAGAAAGGGGGGAGAAAAAAATTGATTAAGGAAGAAAAGGTAAAGCTTGTAAACGAACTTCAGGACAAGTTTAAAAAGGCTAAGGCTGCATTTGTAACTGATTACAAGGGACTGAAGGTAGGGCAGGTGACTACCTTGAGAAAGTCTTTAAGGGATGCGTCTGTTGAGTTCAAGGTTGTCAAGAACACCCTTGCCAAGATAGCCATCAAGGAAGCTGGAGCAGAATCTTTGAAGGACTACTTCGATGGCACTACTGCTGTTGCCATGAGCTATGCTGACCCAGTCGCAGCAGCAAAGATTCTTACCCAGTTTGCGAAGGACGAACCTAACCTTAAAATCAGGGTTGGACTATTGGGGGGGAAACTCCTCAATCTTAACGAGATAAAGGCGCTTTCAGAGCTTCCATCCAGGGAAGTACTGTTGGGAAAACTTGTTGGCATGCTTAGGGCAGTTCCAACCAACCTGGTAGGAGTTTTGAGCGGCGTTCCAAGACAGTTGGTTTATACATTGGTTGCAATCCAGGCAAAAAAACAGTGAATTAGAGATTAGAGAATTAGAGATTAGTTTTTTCTAATTCACTAATCCACTAATTCGCTAATTAACTAAATTAAAAATGGAGGTTTTAAAAATGGCAAATATTTCAAAACAGGATGTAATAAAGTTTATTGAGAGTTCAACAGTTATGGAAATTGCAGAGCTTGTGAAAGAATTAGAGAATAAATTTGGCGTTACAGCAGCAGCCCCTGTGGCTGTAGCAGCCCATGTAGCAGGCGCTGCAGTGGCAGCAGGAGCTGCTCCGGCAGAAGAAAAAACAGAATTTACTATTATCCTCAAGAATACAGGCGCGGATAAGATTAAGGTAATCAAAGAAGTAAGGACAATTACAGGCCTTGGCTTAAAAGAGGCTAAGGATCTTGTAGAGGGTGCGCCAAAGACACTGAAAGAGGGTGTTTCTAAGGCAGATGTAGATAATTTCAAAAAACTGCTTGAAGCTGCGGGCGCACAGGTAGAGATTAAGTAATAAAGGACAATATTGTCAAGGCGGGGCAGATCGCCCCGCTGTCCTTGTTTTAGGAAATAATTTTGGAATAAGAAACATATTTTTTCACATTGATGCACGAAGCTTCCATAGACGAGGTTAAGTGTTAAGGCCCAAAGTTCAAAGATATATACCAAAATATGGTTTTTATTTTGAGCTTTGGGTTTTAGCATTTATATTATAAAAGAAATCTGAACGATTATTTTAAATAGGAGAGAGAAATGGGACATGCATTATTAAGAGGAGCAATCCTTAGAAAGGATTATTCTCGCATTGGTAAGATAATAGATATTCCCAACCTAATAGACATTCAGAAAAAATCTTATCAGCAATTCTTGCAGGTAGGCGTAAAATCTGAAGGAAGGACTGATATAGGCCTTCAGGGCGTATTTAAGAGTATTTTTCCGATAAAGGATTATAGCGGCACAGCAACTTTGGATTTTGTAGGCTATGCTCTTGAAGAGCCAAAGTACACGGTTGAAGAATGTCAACAGAGAGGTATGACGTATGCCTCGCCTATGAAGATGACCGTTCGGCTTGTTGTGTGGGACAAGGATCGTGCAACCGGCGCCCAGACTATTAGGGACGTGAAGGAGCAAGAGATATATTTTGGCGAAGTGCCGCTCATGACAGAGAATGGGACATTCATCATCAACGGAACTGAAAGGGTTATTGTAAGCCAGCTACATAGATCGCCTGGGGTGTTTTTTGAATATGAGAAGGGTAAAGGCTATACAGGCGGGAAGCTCCATTATACAGCAAGGATAATACCGTATCGTGGTTCATGGCTTGATTTTGAGTTTGACCAGAAAGATTGGATATATGTGCGTATAGATAAACGCAGGAAGATGTTTGCTACTATTCTTCTCAAGGCATTGGGGTATTCTATAGAAGAACTGCTTAATTATTTCTATCCCGCAGAGGAGATTACCCTGGAAGGCAAGAAGCTATTTAAAAAGGTAGAGCCAGACTATCTTGTGGGTCAGAAGGCCAGTAAGGAAATAAGGGACCCGAAGACCGATGAGGTAATTATAAAAAAGGATAGGAAGTTTAACAGGGCGATTGTAAAGAGGCTTGTTGCTGCTGGGATTAAGCATATACCGATTGAATTAGAAGATATTTTAGGAAGGATAGTAGCAAAGGATATAGTTGATAAAAAAACCGGAGAGGTTCTCTTAGAGTGCAACCAACTTGTTACAAAAGAAAAACTTGATGAGATAGAAAAAAGAGGAATAGATAAATTTCGGGTTTTATTTATAGATTCCTCAGGTCCTTTTTTCAGGGAAACACTTATTAATGATAGGATTACAAATGAGGAAACAAAGATTATCCAAGCCTACCGCAAGGAAAACCCGGAGGACACTACCTCCAATATGACTATCAATGCTATGGTGGAGATATACAAAAGACTTAAACCTGGCGACCCTCCAACCGTTGCTGCGGCTAAACAGAATTTCCAAAATCTGTTTTTTGCAGCAGACAGGTATGACCTGTCAAAGGTAGGCAGATTAAAACTTAACAGGAAACTTGGGTTCGATGTTGCTTTGGAGACAACGACACTGCGTAATGAGGATATCTACGGCGTTGTCCGTTATCTCGTAGGCCTAAAGAATGGACAGGGGATTGTTGATGATATAGACCACTTAGGGAATAGAAGGGTCAGGTCAGTGGGCGAACTCCTGGAAAATCAGTACAGGATTGGTCTGTTGAGGATGGAGAGGGCAGTAAAGG
The DNA here is from genome assembly GCA_001797665.1 of Deltaproteobacteria bacterium GWF2_42_12. GTDB lineage: Bacteria > Desulfobacterota > GWC2-55-46 > UBA9637 > UBA9637 > UBA9637. Next base: position 5,702 of record MGQA01000048.1, read on the forward strand.
AACGGATGAGCCTTGGTGAGTTGGAGACGCTTATGCCGCATGATTTTGTAAACCCCAAACCAGTTCAGGCTGTAATAAGGGAGTTTTTTGGTTCAAGCCAGCTTTCTCAGTTTATGGATCAGACTAATCCACTTTCTGAGATTACACATAAGAGAAGGCTTTCTGCCCTTGGCCCAGGAGGTTTGACAAGAGAGAGGGCAGGATTTGAAGTTAGAGACGTTCATGCAACTCACTATGGCAGGATATGTCCAATAGAAACCCCTGAAGGACCGAATATCGGACTGATAGTATCGCTCAGCACCTATGCAAGGGTCAATGAATTTGGTTTTATTGAGACACCCTATAGAGAGGTTGTAAGCGGCAAGGTAACTAATCGGATAAAGTATCTGTCAGCACTGGATGAGGAGGAGCATGTAATAGCTCAGGCAAACGCACCTATTGATAAGGATGGCAAATTTACTACGGAATTTGTTTCTGCGAGAAAGGGCGGCGAATTTGTCATGGCGCGGCCTGAGGAAATTACCCTTATGGACGTTTCTCCAAATCAGTTGGTCAGTATCGCGTCAGCGCTTGTCCCATTTCTTGAAAATGATGATGCCAACAGGGCGCTCATGGGTTCTAATATGCAGCGTCAGGCAGTTCCATTGATTCAGTCAGATGCCCCTCTTGTTGGAACAGGCATTGAAGAGGTTGTTGCAAAGGATTCAGGCGTCACAGTGGTTGCTAAAAGGGATGGCGCTGTGGAGAGCGTCGATGCCTCAAGAATAGTGATAAAATCACATGACGGCGTTGATATCTACAATCTTACCAAATTTAAAAGGTCTAATCAGAATACCTGTATGAATCAGAAACCTATAGTAAAGATTGGTGAGCGGGTAAGCAAGGGAGATATTATAGCAGATGGGCCTTCAACAGATTGTGGCGAGCTTGCACTCGGCAGGAATGTAATTGTAGCCTTCATGCCATGGGGTGGGTATAATTTTGAAGACTCTATTCTGCTCAGTGAGCGGCTTATGAAGGATGATGTATTCACCTCTGTGCATATAGAAGAGTTCGAGACAATGGCCAGGGATATGAAGCTTGGTAAAGAGGATATCACCAGGGATATTCCAAATGTGGGTGAGGAGGCGCTGAAGGATTTAGATGAGGGCGGTATTGTGCGGATTGGCGCAGAAGTAGGGCCTGGAGACATACTGGTTGGTAAGGTGACGCCAAAAGGCGAGACCCAGCTTTCACCAGAAGAGAAACTGCTCCGCGCTATCTTCGGGGAAAAGGCAGAGGATGTAAAGGATACATCTTTGAAGGTTCCGCCAGGCATCGAAGGGGTTGTTATTGATGTAAATGTCTTTGCAAGGAAAGGCGCTGATAGGGATGAAAGGAGCAAATCTATTGAAGATAAGGAAATAGCCAAACTTGCTAAAGATAGAGATGATGAAATAAAGATAGTAAAAGATAGCGCCTTTAAAAAGATGAAGAAGCTGTTAGTCGGGAAGCGTCTCGCTGCAAAACTTGCTGACAAGAAAGGCAACGTAATTCTCAAAAAAGGCACAACCATTACTGAAGATATATTAGATAAACTTCCGATGGGCAGATGGGAAGAGATGTCTATAGAAGATGAGCATTCAGAAAAGGAATTAAAGCGAGTTGTTGATAATTTTAATGAGCAGGTGGACCTTATAAAGGTTGTATTTGGTGAGAGGATTGACAGGCTGAAGAGGGGTGATGAGCTTCCCCCTGGTGTTATAAAAATGGTTAAGGTGTATATAGCCATGAAGAGGAAGGTGGCTGTCGGGGATAAGATGGCAGGAAGACACGGCAACAAAGGGGTTGTGTCACGGATACTGCCTGAGGAGGATTTACCATACCTGTCAGACGGAACACCTGTAGACTTAGTTTTAAATCCACTTGGCGTTCCATCCAGAATGAATGTTGGCCAGATACTTGAGACGCATCTTGGTTGGGCTGCCATGAATCTGGGAAAAGAGCTGGCTCAATATATGGAAAGGGAATATAGCCCAAATGCATTGCGTGAGAAGATTAAGAAGCTCTATGGCTCCCTTGATTTCAGTAAATTTATAAACGACCTTTCTGATAAAGAGGTTGTGGAGATAGCAAAGAGATTAAAGAAGGGCATACTAATAGCCAGCCCGGTATTCGATGGCGCAAGGGAGCAGGATATTAAAGATATGTTAGAGAAGGCAGAATTGCCTCTTAACGGTAAGGTTACCCTTTATGATGGAAGGACAGGTGTTCCATTTGACCAGAATGTAACTGTGGGCGTCATGTATATGCTTAAACTGCATCATCTGGTAGATGATAAGATACATGCAAGGAGCACTGGGCCATACTCTCTTGTCACTCAGCAGCCTTTGGGAGGCAAGGCACAGTTCGGCGGTCAGAGATTGGGAGAAATGGAAGTTTGGGCATTAGAGGCATATGGTGCAGCCCATACACTTCAGGAATTTTTGACGGTGAAATCCGATGATGTGCCGGGCAGGACAAGGGTATATGAGGCTATTGTTAAGAAAGATTATCATATGGAGCCAACACTTCCCGAGTCCTTCAATGTCCTGATTAAAGAGTTGCAGAGTTTAGCGCTGGATGTTGAGCTTCTGGAAGAAGAGAAGTAAGTATGGAGCGAGCCGACCGTGTCGGCGTAGAACGGCAACATGGTTGCCTTGCTCCAAAGAGGAGGAAACAACTTTGGAAAAACTAATGGCGCTTTTTGGGAAACAGAAAAGTCCCAAAGATTTTTCTGCTATAAGGATATCAATTGCCTCACCTGAAAAGATACGTGCATGGTCTCATGGTGAGGTAAAAAAACCTGAGACTATTAACTACAGGACATTCAAGCCTGAGAGGGATGGTCTTTTCTGCGCGAAGATATTCGGCCCTGTAAAAGACTATGAGTGCAACTGCGGAAAGTACAAAAGGATGAAGCACAGGGGCGTAACCTGCGAAAAATGCGGTGTGGAGGTTATACCATCCAAGGTGAGGAGAGAAAGGCTCGGCCATATAGAACTTGCCGCTGCTGTGGCGCATATATGGTTCATGAGAAGTCTGCCGAGCAGGATAGGTACTATTCTCGATATGACCCTTAAGGAGCTTGAAAGGGTTATTTATTATGAAAGCTATATTGTTATTGACCCAAAGGATACAGACCTTAAATTTGGTGAACTCTTAACGGATGATAAATATGAGAAGGCTATAGAAAAGTATGGCAGTGATAGTTTCGTTGCTGGCATGGGCGCCGATGGGGTAAGAGAGGTGCTTAAAAAGCTTGATCTTCAGAAGCTTTCATTCAGCCTTCGGGCTGAGATGAAGAAGACCGCATCTGAGGTGAAAAAGAAAAAAATCGTAAAGAGATTAAAGATAGTAGATGGATTCAGATTGGCTGGCAACAGACCAGAATGGATGATACTTGACGTTGTTCCGGTCCTGCCGCCAGACCTGAGACCGTTGGTGCCGCTTGATGGCGGAAGATTTGCTACTTCTGACCTTAATGACCTTTACAGGAGGGTGATAAATAGAAATAACCGCCTGAAGAGGCTTATGGAGCTTAATGCCCCTGAGATTATTATAAGGAATGAGAAAAGGATGCTGCAGGAGGCTGTTGACGCCTTGTTTGATAATGCCAGAAGGGGCAGAATAGTAACAGGACAAAACAAGCGTCCATTAAAGTCCTTAAGCGATATGATAAAAGGGAAAGGGGGCCGCTTTAGACAGAACCTCCTTGGCAAGAGAGTTGATTATTCAGGCCGTTCGGTTATTGTAATTGGACCAGATTTGAAATTGCATCAATGCGGTTTGCCAAAAAAGATGGCCCTCGAACTCTTTAAGCCATTTATATATCAAAAACTTGAAGAGCGAGGCTATTCTACAACGATTAAGGCAGCAAAGAAGATGGTTGAAAAGGAAAGGCCAGAGGTATGGGATGTACTGGATGAGGTAATAAGGGAGCATCCTGTTATGTTAAACAGGGCGCCAACGCTACACCGATTAGGTATTCAGGCATTTGAACCTCTTCTCATAGAGGGCAAGGCTATTCAGCTTCATCCACTTGTATGTACTGCCTTTAACGCAGACTTTGACGGAGACCAGATGGCAGTGCATATCCCTCTTTCTGTAGAGGCACAGGCTGAGGCAAGGGTGCTTATGATGTCAACCAATAATATTCTCTCACCTGCTAATGGTAAGCCAGTCATAGTGCCTACTCAGGACATTGTCCTTGGTCTCTATTATATGACTAGGGATAGGTATGGGGTAAAAGGTGAAGGCAATGTATTTTCATCGCCTGAAGAAGTTAGAGTTGCATATGACGCAGGAGAGGTTCATCTCCAGGCAAGGGTAAAAGTTAAGAAGGATGGCAAGCTGATAGATACAACAGTTGGCAGGATATTATTAGGCGAGGTATTGCCAGAAGAGATTCCATTTGAATTTATAAATAAAGTGATGGACAAGAAACAGCTTGCAAACTTGATAGATGTCTGCTACAGGCGCGCTGGGGATAAGAAGACGATAATACTTTCTGATCAGCTTAAAAATCTTGGCTATGCTTATGCTACAAAGGCTGGCATATCAATCTGCATCGATGATATGAAGATTCCAGCCAAAAAAGAGAAGCTCCTTGAAAAGGCATACAAAGAGGTTCAGGAGATTCAGAAGCAGTATAACGAGGGATTAATAACTGATGGCGAAAGATATAATAAGGTTATAGATATATGGGCGCAGACTACTGAAGAGGTTGCAGAAGAAATGCTTAAGGAGCTGGGCACAGAGATTATAAAAGACGAAAACGGCAAAGAGAAGAGTGCGCCGAGCTTTAATCCAATCTTTATCATGGCTGATTCTGGCGCAAGAGGTTCAGCCCAGCAGATAAGACAGCTGGCAGGGATGCGCGGACTCATGGCAAAACCCTCTGGCGAAATTATAGAGACGCCTATTACAGCCAATTTTAGAGAAGGCTTGACTGTGTTACAGTACTTTATATCCACTCACGGCGCCAGAAAAGGTCTTGCGGATACAGCTTTGAAAACAGCTAATTCAGGTTATCTTACAAGAAGGCTGGTAGATGTGGCGCAAGACGCAATAATTGCTGAAGATGACTGTGGAACCCTGGACGGCATATATATGACATCGCTTATTGAGGGTGGAGAGATTATCGAAACCATTGGTGAAAGGATTTTAGGCAGAGTTGTCATGGAAGATGTAGTTGATCCGTTTACAGGTAAGGTCCTTGTGAAAGAGAATGAAGAGATTGACGAAGATATTGTGTTTAAGTTGGAGGAGGTTGGCATAGATAAGGTAAAGATAAGGAGTGTTCTTACCTGCAGGAGCAAGAGGGGGATTTGCGCAAAGTGTTATGGCAGAGACCTGGCCAGAGGCAGGATAGTTGAAATGGGAGAGGCAGTGGGTGTCATTGCGGCCCAGTCCATAGGCGAGCCAGGAACCCAGCTTACAATGAGAACATTCCATATTGGAGGTACCGCCAGCCGAAGGGCAGAGCAGACAACGCTCGAGGCAAGACACGAAGGTCATATTAAATTTATCCATTTGCATAAATCTGTAAACTCAAAGGGTGAAGTAGTAGTTATGAGTAGAAGCGGAGAGATAGCTGTTCGTGATGAACAGGGCAGAGACAGGGAAGTGAATCCCCTTATATATGGCGCAAAACTCAAGGTAAAGGATGGACAAAAGGTTAAGGTCGGCGATATTCTGGCAGAGTGGGATCCATATACAATCCCCATCCTTACTGAGGCAACTGGTATAGTGAAATTTGGCGATATTGAAGAGGGAAAGACCATGCGGGAGCAGGTTGATGAAGTTACTGGTCTTGCCAGCAAAGTTATTGTAGGTTATAAGGAAGGTGATTTAAGACCGAGGGTCTCTATAAAAGATGAAGGCGGAAAAACATTGAGGGTTCCAGGAACCACGATAGAGGCTCGTTACCTCCTTCCTGTCGGAGCTATCATCACTGTAAACGAAGGCGATGCTGTTAAGTCTGGCGATGTTATAGGAAAGATTCCGAGAGAGACAACAAAGACAAAAGATATCACAGGCGGATTGCCGCGCGTTGCAGAGCTCTTTGAAACAAGGAAGCCAAAGGAATGCGCTGTAATAAGTGAAATAGATGGAGATGTATCGTTCGGAAAAGATACAAAAGGCAAGAGAAAGGTTGTTGTAACACCTGAGGTTGGAGAACCAAAGGAGTATCTCATCCCTAAAGGCAAGCATATTAGTGTGAGAGAGGGGGACCGTATAAGGGCAGGGGAACCTCTCATGGATGGTTCCGCAAATCCACATGATATCTTGAGTGTGCTTGGCGTAAAAGAATTGGCCAAGTATCTTGTTGACGAGATACAGGAAGTGTATCGTTTGCAGGGCGTTAAGATAAATGATAAACACATTGAGGTGATTGTCAGACAGATGCTCAAGAGGGTAAAGATAAAAGACGCAGGCGATACAGATTTCTTGCCCGGAGAGCAGGTGGAACGATATATCTTTGAAGAGGTAAATGAAAAGATGCTGGCAAAAGGAAAGAGACCTGCAATTGCTGAACCGCTCTTACAGGGAATTACAAAGGCCTCGCTGTCTACTGAGAGTTTCATATCAGCGGCCTCTTTCCAGGAAACAACAAGGGTGTTAACAGAGGCAAGTATCGCGGGCAAGATCGATTATCTGAGAGGGCTCAAGGAGAATGTCATTATGGGAAGACTGATACCAGCTGGCACAGGGTTCCCTTATTATAGGAGATTATTGATTACAAAAGCCGAAGACGAACAATTGCCTGAAGGGGAGCAAGAATTGTCGCAAAATGTTCAACTAAATGCTTGACAAGAAATTATAAAGTTGATAATATTAAAAAGTTTTTGTTTGGAAAAGGGAAAAAATAGATGCCAACAATAAATCAGCTAGTTAGAAAAGGTAGGTCGCTTGTAAAAAGGAAGACAGCATCCCCGGCCTTGAAGGCATGTCCTCAGAAGAGGGGTGTTTGTATCAGGGTTTATACGACGACGCCCAAAAAGCCAAACTCGGCGCTCAGAAAGGTAGCGAGGGTCAGGCTTACAAATGCAATGGAGGTTACTTCGTATATCCCCGGGATCGGCCATAATCTTCAGGAGCATTCAATTGTCCTTATCAGGGGTGGAAGGGTAAAGGACTTGCCGGGCGTGAGGTACCATATAGTTCGTGGCACCATGGATGCGGTTGGCGTTCAAAACAGGAAGCAGGGTCGTTCAAAATACGGGGCAAAAAGGCCCAAGTAATAAATAGGGTTAAGGTTGCAAGGCTTGACCGATAGTTGCCTTAACCCGTTGTATTTTTTGGAGGTTTGATGTCAAGAAAAGGGATTATTTCTAAGAGGGATGTATTGCCCGACCCAAAATATAATGACAAGCTTGTTACAAGGTTTGTGAATACCATCATGCGCGACGGTGAGAAAAGCACTGCTGAAGGGATTGTTTACAAGGTGTTTGACTTTTTGAAAGAGAAGACCAAGGACGACCCGCTAAAGATTTTTAAAAAGGCATTGGATAATATTAAACCTATGCTCGAAGTAAGGTCAAGAAGGGTTGGAGGCGCGACCTATCAGGTTCCGGTTGAAGTGAGGCAGCAGAGGCGGATATCTCTTGCCCTGAGATGGCTTACAACATACGCATTGTCGCGAAGCGCCGAAAAGACAATGGTTAATAAGCTTACTGCTGAGTTGCTGGATGCGGCAAATAATAAAGGCGGGGCAGTAAAGAAAAAAGAAGATGTGCATAAGATGGCGGAGGCCAATAAGGCATTTGCCCATTATAGATGGTAATAGCCCTACGGGCAATTGCAAAATGAAAAATGCAAATTGCAAAATACAAAATTAAGGATGTTTTAAGTTTACAATTTAAAATTTACAATCTTCAATTTGCAATGGAGCGAAGCGACAATATGCCAAGATTGGTACCAATAGAAAAGACAAGGAATATAGGTATAATGGCCCATATAGATGCCGGTAAAACAACCACAACCGAAAGGATTCTTTATTATACGGGTGTTACCTATAAGATAGGAGAGGTTCACGAAGGTACAGCTGTAATGGACTGGATGCCTCAGGAGCAGGAAAGGGGAATCACCATTACATCTGCTGCCACAACGTGTTTCTGGAAAGAACATCGTATTAATATAATTGATACGCCAGGTCATGTGGACTTTACCATTGAGGTAGAAAGGTCGTTAAGGGTACTTGATGGCGCTGTGGCAGTATTTTGTTCTGTTGGCGGCGTTGAGCCTCAATCTGAGACTGTATGGCGTCAGGCAAATAAATATCATGTTCCAAGGATTGCCTTTGTTAACAAGATGGACAGGGTTGGCGCGGACTATCACAGGGTTATTAAAATGATGATAGACAGGCTTCAGACTAGGCCAGTTGTTTTGCAGCTTCCAGTTGGCACAGAAGAGAATTTCAAAGGTATTGTTGACCTGGTTTCTCAAAAGGCAATTATTTGGGATGAGTCTACTCTCGGCGCAAAGTTTCGTTATGAAGATGTACCAGCAGATATGAAGGATATAGTTCATGAATATAGAGATAAACTTATAGAGGCTGCGGCTGATTTTGATGAGGCCTTAATGGGAAAGTATCTTGAAGGAAAGCAGCCGACAGAGGATGAATTAAGAAAGGCAATAAGAAAAGGCACTATTCAAATGGCTATAACACCTGTGCTTTGCGGTTCATCTTTTAAAAATAAAGGGATACAGCCGCTTCTTGATTCCGTTATAGAATATCTTCCAGCGCCAATTGATATACCTCCTGTAAAAGGGATTAATCCTGACACTGAAAACGAAGAGCCAAGGAATGCGGCAGATGATGCGCCATTTTCTGCTATTGCATTTAAAATCATGTCAGACCAATTTGTCGGACAGCTTACATTCTTTAGGGTATATTCAGGTTCTATGAGCGCGGGTTCTTATGTATACAATGCTACAAAACAGCAGAAAGAGCGTATTGGAAGGCTTTTGAAGATGCATGCAAATAAGAGAGAAGATATTAAAGAGGTTTATGCTGGCGAGATAGCTGCGGCAGTTGGCTTAAAGAATACAATAACAGGCGATACTATATGTGACGAAGATAAGCCAATACTGTTGGAAAAGATGGTATTCCCTGAGCCTGTTATGAGTATTGCTATAGAGCCAAAGACTAAGGCTGATCAGGAAAAGCTTGGCATATCATTACAGAAGCTCGCTATAGAAGACCCCTCATTCAGGGTAAAGACAGACGAAGAAACGGCACAGACCATTATCTCAGGTATGGGTGAATTACATCTTGAGATTATTGTTGACAGAATGCTCAGGGAGTTTAAGGTAGAGGCAAATGTTGGCAAGCCGCAGGTTGCGTATAGAGAGACTATAACCAAGAAGGTTGAGTCAGAGGGCAGATATATAAAGCAAACAGGCGGACGTGGCCAATATGGGCATGTATGGCTTACCGTAGAACCTCAGGAACCTGGCAAGGGCTTTGAGTTTGAGAATGATATCGTTGGTGGTTCGGTGCCTAAAGAGTATATTCCTGCTGTGGAAAAGGGATTAAAAGAGGCGTTAGAGACAGGCGTGCTTGCAGGCTATCCTGTTGTGGATTTGAAGGTTTCTCTATTTGATGGTTCTTACCACGATGTTGACTCATCTGAAATTGCATTTAAGATAGCAGCTTCAATGGCCTTTAAGGATGGGTGTAGGAAGGCAAATCCAATCATTCTTGAGCCAATCATGGATGTAGAGGTGGTAACCCCTGAGCAGTTCATGGGAGATGTTATTGGAGACCTGAATTCCAGGAGGGGGAAGATACTTGGAATGGATACAAGGGGTGGGTTTCAGGTAGTGTCTTCAAAGGTTCCTCTTGCAAATATGTTTGGTTATTCTACGGATATACGGTCTAAGACTCAGGGAAGGGCTACCTTTACTATGCAGTTTTCCCATTATGAGCAGGTGCCGAATTCCGTAAAGGAAGAGATTGTTGCAAAGATACAAGGGAAGTAAATATAAGAAACCGTTCAAGCAGTTCAAACCGTTGAAACCGTTTAATCGGCTTGAACGGTTTGAACAATCTTTAATAGGGGAGGTTTTATGAGCAAGGCCAAATTTGACAGGACAAAGCCGCACATCAACATAGGAACGATAGGGCATGTAGACCACGGGAAGACAAGCCTGACAGCGGCAATAACAAAGGTATTAAGCACCAGAGGATTGGCAGAATTTCTGGCATACGAAAACATAGACAAGGCCCCTGAAGAAAGAGAAAGGGGATTAACCATATCCATCTCCCATGTAGAATACCAGACAGACAAAAGGCACTATGCCCATGTGGATTGCCCTGGCCATGCAGACTATGTAAAGAACATGATAACCGGAGCAGCCCAGATGGACGGCGCAATCCTTGTCGTAAGCGCAGCAGACGGCCCAATGCCCCAGACAAGAGAGCACATACTATTGGCAAGACAAGTAGGAGTTCCAGCCATAGTAGTATTCTTAAACAAAGTAGATATGGTAGACGACAAAGAACTCATGGATTTAGTAGAACTTGAAGTCCGAGAACTATTAAACAAATACAAATTTCCTGGAGATGAAATACCAGTAGTAAAAGGAAGCGCAATAAAGGCATTAGAATGCGGATGCGGCAAAAAAGAATGCAAAAGCTGCGGCCCAATCTTACAACTACTTGACACAGTAGACAGCTACATAAAAGAGCCCAAAAGAGACATAGACAAGCCATTCATCATGCCGATAGAAGACGTCTTCTCCATATCTGGAAGAGGGACAGTAGTAACCGGCAGAGTAGAGAGAGGCGTCGTAAAAGTAGGAGAAGAAATAGAGATAGTAGGAATAAAACCGACCCAGAAGACCGTAGCAACAGGAATAGAGATGTTCAGAAAACTCCTTGACGAAGGAAGGGCAGGAGACAACATTGGAGTGCTATTAAGGGGCACAAAGAAAGAAGAAGTAGAAAGAGGACAAGTGCTTGCAAAACCTGGCAGCATAACCCCGCATACCAAATTCAAGGCAGAGATATACGTTTTGACAAAAGAAGAAGGCGGAAGACACACGCCGTTCTTTAATGGATACCGACCGCAGTTCTACTTTAGGACAACAGATGTAACCGGAGTAGCCACATTACCGCAGGGGGTGGAGATGGTAATGCCAGGAGACAACACCAATCTGGAAGTAGAGCTCATCATGCCGATAGCAATGGACGAGGGGTTAAGATTTGCGATAAGAGAAGGCGGCAGGACAGTTGGAGCAGGTGTGGTAACGAAGATACTGGCATAAGGGGAAAATATGATTTAAGCGGTTTAAACTGTTTAAACGGTTTGAACTGTTTTTAATGGAGAAAAGATGAAGGACCAGAAGATAAGGATTAGATTAAAGGCATACGACCATAGGCTCTTAGATAGGTCAGTCAAAGAGATTGTAGATACTGCTAAGAGAACTGGTGCGAATATCAAGGGACCTATTCCTCTGCCTACAGAGATAAATAAATATTGTGTGCTACGCTCTCCGCATGTTGATAAAAAATCAAGGGAGCAATTTGAGATAAGGACTCACAATAGGTTGATGGATATTGTTGAACCTAATCAGCAGACAGTGGATGCCTTGATGAAACTGAACTTACCTGCTGGCGTGGATGTTGAGATAAAACAGCTTAATGCATAAGAGGTTTAAATGTCGATGGTGAATGGAATCTTAGGTAAAAAGATTGGAATGACCCAGATTTTTAATAAAGATGGCGAGGTAGTTCCTGTTACTGTGATAAAGGCCGGGCCTTGTTTTGTAGTTCAGAAAAAAAACAAGACTAATGACGGCTATGATGCAGTACAACTTGGATTCATTGAAAAAAAGAAAGAAAGGGTAAATAAGCCACTTAGCGGGCACTTTGCGAAGGCCAAAACCCCTACATGTTACCATCTTAAAGAGTTTAAAGGAGACTCCTTAGATCAGTATCAGCTCGGCCAGAAAATAACTTGCGATATATTTAAGGTTGGTGAATTTGTTGACGTCTCAGGAAAAACCAAAGGACGAGGCTTTACAGGCGTTATGAAAAGATGGGATTTTGCTGGAGGCCCAGGGAGCCACGGTTCTATGTTTAATAGGGCGCCTGGCTCAATTGGTTCAAGCTCTGACCCATCAAGGGTTTACAAAGGTATGAGGATGGGCGGTCATTATGGGAATGAAACTGCGACTGTACAGAATCTTCAGATTGTCGCAGTCAAACCAGAAGAGGGCATTTTACTTATTAAAGGCGGCATACCAGGGGCTGTTAACAGTATTTTAGAGATAAAAAAGGCGAGGAAGAAAGTAGTCAGTAAGCAGTAAGCAGAAAGGATTGCTATGCCAACAGTAGATATATTAAATATAGAGAACAAGAAAGTTGGAACCGCCAATTTGAATGACAACGTCTTTGCCAGTCCTGTGAAGGAAAGCCTGTTCTATGAGACGGTGAAGATGCAGCTGGCCAACAGGAGGGCTGGTACTGCATCAACAAAAACGAGGGCTAATGTCTCTGGCGGTGGTGTAAAACCTTGGAAGCAGAAAGGCACAGGCAGGGCAAGGGCTGGCTCTATTCGTTCTCCTTTGTGGAGACATGGTGGAACTGTTTTTGGTCCTCATCCCAGAGATTACTCGTATAAATTGCCTAAGAAGGTTAGGGAGGGGGCAATCAGGTCTGTTTTAGCCCTCAAGCTAAAGGAAGGAAGATTAAGGGTTTTAGATGAGATAAAGCTTAATGAGCCAAAGACTAAGGGTCTTGCAGTGATTTTAAAAAAGATTAACTCAAACAAGGGGCTCATAGTTATAGATGGTTCTAATCCAAATCTGGAATTGGCTGTAAGAAATCTTAAGGATTTCAAATTATTAAAGATTAATGGAATTAATACATTTGACCTTCTGTTATATGATGATTTGATAATAACTAAGGCGGCAGTAGAACAGCTTGAGAAAAAATTGCTGTAAGGAGCTCTGTTAGGTATATGCCATACGAAGCCTGACAGAATAAATTGTAAACCCCTGCACCTTGACCCACACACCAAAATCTTTGGTGTGTGGGCAAGGAAAAAATGAGCGACCCTGCGTCAAGAGCGCAGGGTATTCCCAGCAAGGTGTGGGGGTAAAGAATATAAAGGGAGAGCCGACAGGTGAAAGACATATATCAAATATTAAAAGAACCTGTAATTACTGAGAAGAGCACAACACAAAGGACTGAGTCAAACAAGGTAGTCTTCTGGGTAGATTTGAAGGCTAATAAGAATGACATAAAAGAGAGTGTTGAAAAGGTATTTAATGTGAAGGTTGTTAATGTAAATATATTGCGGATTCCTGGGAAGACAAAAAAGGTAGGTATTAATATCAGCAAAGGTTCGACGAGGAAAAAGGCTTACATCACATTAAGAGAGGGAGATAGCATACCCTTATTTGAAGGAGCATGAGCCCTACGGGCAATTGCAAAATGAAAAATGCAAATTGCAAAATGCAAATTAATGATGTTTTAAGTTTATAATTTAAAATTTAGAATTTGCAATTTTCAATCACGCTAAGCGTGATTATGCCACGCTGAGCGTGGCAATGGAGCGGAGCGACAAGATGCCATTAAAGACATATAAACCTACATCACCAGGCATAAGACAATTAACGAGATTATCCTTTGACGAAATCACAAAGGTAGAGCCGGAGAAGTCCTTGATTTTGCCCTTAAAAAGGACAGGCGGCAGGAATTCATACGGCAGAGTTACCTCAAGATGGATGGGCGGTGGACATAAAAGGGCATACAGAATCATAGATTTTAGGAGGGATAAAAGGGGCGTACCTGGCAAGGTAACTGCTATAGAATATGATCCGAACCGTTCTTGCAGAATTGCGCTTTTAACGTATGTTGATGGTGAAAAGAGGTATATCCTTGCGCCTGTTGACCTGAAGGTTGGCGATACAGTGGTTGCTGGCGAGGGCGTGGACATAAAGATAGGCAATGCAATGCCAATTAAGTCCATACCTCTTGGAACTTTCATTCATAATATAGAGCTTAAGATAGGCGCTGGTGGACAGATGGTTAGAAGTGCGGGTGGCTATGCGCAGCTTATGGCTAAGGAAGGCAGTTTGGCGCAGGTAAAACTTCCTTCTGGCGAGGTTAGATATGTTTTGCAGGATTGTTATGCAACGATAGGCCAGCTTGGTAACATAGACCATGAAAATGTGACTATAGGAAAGGCAGGCAGGTCAAGATGGCTTGGAAGACTTCCGCGAGTTAGGGGAGTAGCCATGAATCCAGTAGATCATCCTCATGGTGGCGGCGAAGGCAAGAGTAAGGGAGGAAATCACCCTCAGAGTCCGTGGGGCACTCCTGCCAAAGGGTTTAAGACAAGAAGGCGTAAACAGACAGACAAGTATATAGTGTCAAGAAGGAAGTAGATTTGAAGCGAGCCAACCACCGCACACTTAGCGTGACATGGTTGGCGTAACAACGGCAACACGGTTGCCTTGCTCCAAAAAGGGAGGAAGTAGTGGCTCGTTCCATAAAAAAAGGCCCATTTGTAGATGAACATTTGCTAAAGAAGATAGAGCAGGCAAATGAGGCAAAGGCAAAAAAGGTTATCAAGACATGGTCAAGACGGTCTACCATTACCCCGGATATGATCGGCCATACGATAGCAGTTCATAATGGGAAGAAATTTATTCCTGTTTTTGTTACTGAAAATATGGTCGGGCATAAATTAGGAGAATTTTCACCAACCAGGACATTTAAGACTCATTCTGGTGATAGAAAGACAAAGGTTGCTGGCGCAGAGGGTAAGGCAGCGTAAACCCCCACACGAAAAATTTTGGTGAGGGGGTAAATACAGTGAACAGTGGCGAGTTAACAGTCCATATTTATTTATAGGAGTAGAGAAATGGAAGCCAAGGCAAGTGCACGATATGTCAGGGTCAGTCCGCAGAAGGCAAGACTCGTAATAGACCTCATAAGAGGCAAAAAGATAAATGATGCGATAGCCAGATTAGCATTTACCAAGAAGGCTGTAGCAAAAGAAATAGATAAGATTTTAAAGAGCGCTATAGCAAATGCTGAGAATACAAAGAAGATGGATGTTGATAATCTTTATGTTAAAAAGGCATATGTTGACCAGGGCCCTACCATGAAGCGGATACATGCAAAGGCAATGGGTAGGGCAAATGTAATAAGACGGCGGAATAGCCATATTACGATAGTATTGGACGAAAAGTAAAAAGACAGTAGGCAGTAAGCAGTAGGCAGTAAGCAGGAAGATTTTTTCTGCTTACTCCATACTGCCTACTCCTTACTGCAGTAAAAAAGGAGGTGTATTTTTGGGCCAGAAGGTTAATCCAATAGGTTTCAGAGTAGGCATATATAGGGACTGGACTTCGAGATGGTATGGTGAGAAGGACTATGCCAAGTTCCTGCATTCGGATATACAAGTGAGAAAATTTATAAAAGAAAAACTCAAACATGCAGGGGTTTCGAAGATAGACATAGAAAGAACAGCCGGTAACGTGAAGGTCATTATTCATACAGCTAAACCCGGTATGGTGATAGGCAAGAAGGGTTCTGAAATTGATGTTCTAAAAAAGGGCGTAGTAAAGTTCGCTGGCAAAGATGTTGATATTGACATCCAGGAGGTCAGAAGGCCTGATACCGATGCGCAACTTGTTGCAGAGAACGTAGCCACCCAGTTAGAAAGAAGGGTTGCATTCAGAAGGGCAATGAAAAAGGCTGTGACAACCGCCTTAAAGCTGGGAGCTGGTGGAATAAAGATTATGTGTGCAGGCAGACTTGGTGGAGCAGAGATTGCAAGGACTGAATGGTATAGACAGGGAAGGGTGCCTCTTCATACCCTTAGAGCAAACATTGACTATGGTTTTGCGGAGGCCAAGACAACATATGGAATTATCGGGATTAAGGTATGGATATTTAAGGGCGAGATAATGCCTGAGAGCGCTGTAGTCAGCGCCCAAGTTCCGGTGGGTAGTTAGTGGATTCAAATAAAAAGTGGTTGAGGTTTCGGCTAAGGCTTAAGAATTACTTAACCTGAATCTTAATATTAGTTGTATATTATTTAACAGTGGAGTGAAATGACGCATGTTAATGCCTAAAAGGACAAAATTCAGAAAGCAGCAACGTGGAAAAAGAAGAGGCATGGCAACAAGAGGCGCTGAGCTTACTTTTGGAGATTATGGTCTTCAGGCAACTGCGTGTGGTTGGCTTACAACAAGGGAAATAGAGGCTGCGCGTATTGCAATGACCCGTTTTATAAAGAGAGGCGGAAAGATATGGATAAGGATATTTCCTGATAAGCCTGTTTCCAAAAAACCCGCTGAAACAAGGATGGGGAGCGGAAAGGGTGCGCCTGAGGACTGGGTTGTTGTTATAAAGCCAGGACGGATTTTATATGAAATGGAAGGCATTACAGAGGATGTGGCTAAAGAGGCATTTAGGTTAGCAAGTCATAAGATCTCTATTCCGACAAAAATGATTTGCAGGGAGGAAAATATATGAATCCCGTTAGACCTGTATGCAAGTATAGCTTATTAAGTGGTAATAAAAGGCGTGGTAACGGAAAATATTTGGTTAATTTTCTAAAGGGAGGTCTAACGGGATGAAGCCTGCTGAAATAAGGGATATGACACTGGATGAC
Source organism: Deltaproteobacteria bacterium GWF2_42_12 (assembly GCA_001797665.1). Lineage (GTDB taxonomy): Bacteria > Desulfobacterota > GWC2-55-46 > UBA9637 > UBA9637 > UBA9637. The sequence continues at coordinate 22,366 of MGQA01000048.1, forward strand.
CTTAAGTTAAAGATTGGAGAACTATCTAAAGAGTTCTTTAATATAAAATTACAACATGCTATGGGACGGCTTGATAATCCCATGAGAATTCCTCAGATAAAAAAGGATATAGCTCGCATCAATACAATTATGAGGGAGAAAGAATTGGAAAAGAGGGCGTAAACACATGGAAGTTAAGAAGAGAGGGTTAAAAAAGGCCAGAATCGGCACTGTAATAAGCGATAAGATGGATAAAACAGTTGTAGTTTCTGTTGAGAGGATAGTAAAACATCCAATTTATGGAAAGTATGTAAAGAAGCAGGCAAAATATATGGCACATGATGAAAAGGATGAATGCAAAGCTGGAGATAGAGTTAAGATAATAGAGATTCGTCCATTGAGCAAATTAAAAAGGTGGCGGATAAGTCAAGTGTTGGAGAAGGCATAACTGCAAATTGAAAATTGAAGATTGAAAATTGCAAATTTTAAAGCCTAAAATTTACAATTTTATTTTACAATCACGCTAAGCGTGATTATGCCACGCTGAGCGTGGCAATGGAGCGAAGCGACAATGATTCAGATGAGAAGCATACTTAATGTGGCTGATAATTCCGGTGCAAAGAAGATAGCATGTATAGGCGTAATTGGCGCTTCTAATAAACGGTATGCCACAGTAGGAGATATCATAACAGCGTCAGTTAAGGTTGCGACTCCAAACGCTAAGGTAAAAAAGGGCGAAAAGGTACGGGCAGTTGTCGTTCGCACTGTTAAAGAGCTAAGACGCATTGATGGTTCTTATATAAAATTTGATGAGAATTCAGCTGTTATTATCAATAAGGATAATGAACCAGTTGGGACACGTATCTTTGGTCCTGTGGCAAGAGAGCTCAGGGCAAAAAGGTTTATGAAGATAATATCCCTCGCGCCAGAGGTGCTGTAAAAGTTTATGGAGCGAGCCGACCATGTCACGCTAAGCGTGACTATGTCGGCGTAACGGCAACACGGTTGCCTTGCTCCAAAGAGGGAGATGAAATGCAGCTTGCAAAATATAAAATAAAAAAGAATGACCAAGTCATGATAGTAAAAGGCAGGGAGCAGGGAAAGACTGGCAGGGTCATGAAGGTTGTCCCTGATAAGGCGTGTATATTGATAGAGAAGCTGAATATGGTAAAAAGACATACAAAGCCATCCGCACAATATAAGCAGGGTGGTATCATAGAAAAGGAAGCGCCCATTGCCATCGCAAATGTAATGCTTATATGTGATAAATGTAAGGGGCCTGTTCGGACTGGAAGAAAAATCTTAGATGATGGGAAAAAGGTGAGATACTGCAAAAAGTGTGGGGAGGTTTTGGATAAGTAATGACTAGACTGAAGGATATATATCGCAAGGATATAGTGCCGGGCATGATGAAGGAGTTTAAGTACAAAAATGTCATGCAAGTGCCGCGGTTGGAGAAGATAGTATTAAATGTGGGTCTTGGGGAGGCTACGCAGAATATAAAGGTTGTCGACCATGCGGTGCAGGACTTAACAAGTATAACAGGACAGAAGCCGGTAGTTACTGCAGCAAAAAAATCTATTGCAGCATTTAAGCTCAGACAGGGTATGCCAGTAGGGTGTATGGTTACGCTGCGTGGAGATAGAATGTATGAGTTTTTGGATAGATTCATCAATTTTGCGCTTCCACGGGTAAGAGATTTTAAAGGTGTTTCTGACAAGAGCTTTGATGGCAGGGGCAGTTATACCACTGGAGTTAGGGAACAAATTATATTTGTTGAAGTAGAGTACGACAAGATTGACAAGATAAGGGGTATGAATATAACCTTTGTTACAAATGCAAAAACTGACAATGAGGCAAAGGTGCTTTTGAAGTATTTTGGCATGCCGTTCAGAAGTTAATATGTGGAGGTTTTGTGGCGAAGACGTGTTTAATAGTCAAGGCTCAAAGAAAAAATAAGTTTAAGGTTAGAGAGTATAATCGATGTCCTTTATGCGGAAGGTCACGGGCTTATTACCGAAAATTCAATATGTGCAGAATATGCCTGCGCAAACTGGCATTAAAAGGTGAAATCCCGGGTTTGATTAAATCAAGTTGGTAAATAAAGACAGGTAACAGTAGGTAGTAAACGAATAAAATTTTTTGTTTTCTGCCTACTGCATACTGCTTACTGAATAAACAAGGAGTTTAAAATGCCTATTACAGATACAATTGCAGATATGCTGACACGTATAAGAAATGCTAATCAGGCACAACATAAAGAGGTTGAGGTACCTCAATCCCGTGTTAAGTTGGAAATAGCTAAGATATTGAAAGAAGAAGGATATATTAGAAGCTATACGTCTATAAAGAAGGATAGCCAGGATGTAATTAAAATTGAACTTAAGTATGATTCATCTAAAAAAGGGGTTATATCTGTAATTAGAAGAATTAGTAAGCCAGCTTTAAGGAGATATGTAAAAAAGGACAAAATCCCTAAGGTGTTAAATGGGCTTGGTTTGGCCATCCTTTCTACATCGAAGGGGATTGTTTCCGACAGGAAGGCAAGAGAGTTATGTGTTGGTGGTGAACTTATCTGCACGGTGTATTAACTAAAACGGTTTAATCGGTTTGAACAGTTTAAACGGTTTAATGAGGGGTTTTCAATGTCAAGGATTGGTAAAAAACTTATAGATATTCCAGCAGGGGTTAAGGTAAATATAAATAATGATGTTGTGAAGGTCGAGGGGCCAAAGGGTAGCCTTGTCCAGCAAATAGAAAAAGAATTTAAAGCCGAAATTTCTGATAATAAGATAAAGATAATAAGAAGCTCTAATGATAAAGAGGTCACTATGCGCCATGGTTTGTTCCGCAGTCTGGTAGCAAACATGGTTACTGGTGTAACAGAAGGCTTCGAGAAAAACCTCGAAATTGCTGGAGTCGGCTATAGGGCCGAGGCTCAGGGTAATGTATTGAATCTGAGCCTGGGTTATTCGCATCCTATTAAATATACGCTTCCAAAGGGCATAGCAGTAACTGTAGATAAACAGACAAGTATTACATTAAAGGGTGCGGATAAACAGCTTTTAGGGCAGATTGCTGCAGATATAAAGTCATTCAGAATCCCTGACCCCTATAAGAATAAGGGTATAAAATATGCAAATGAAACTTTAATTAAAAAGGCTGGGAAGGCTGGAAAGGCAGCAGGCGGAGGTAAGGCGGCATAATGGGAATAGAAAAAAGGATAGAAGGTTATTTAAAGAGGAAAAAAAGGGTCCGAAAAAAGATATGGGGCACCTCTGAAAGGCCAAGGCTTAGCATTTTTAGAAGCAATAAGCATATCTATGCCCAGATTATAGAGGATGCCTCTGGTAAGACGCTCATTTCAACCTCTACAATAAGCAAGGAATTGCAAGATAAGCTAAAGAAGAAAACTAAAAAGACAGAGGCAGCAAAAAAGATAGGAGAGCTTGTGGCTAAAAAGGCCATTTCTAAAGGAATAGATAAGGTAGTCTTTGATAGAGGCGGTTTCATTTATCATGGCAGGATAAAGGCTGTTGCAGACGGCGCGAGAGAGGCAGGATTAAAATTCTAATTGCAAATTGTAAAATGCAAATTGCAAAATGTAAAATCAAATCTTTAATTTGCAATTTGCACTTTTCAATGAGCGAAGCGTAAGGGAGGTTGTTTGGAAAGAATAGATCCCAAGACATTGGAATTAAAAGATAAAGTTATTTACCTCAATAGAGTGGCAAAGGTTGTCAAAGGCGGCAAGAGGTTTAGTTTTAATGCCATAGTGGTTGTTGGTGATGACAAGGGCCATGTAGGTGTTGGTCTTGGAAAGGCAAATGAGGTTCCAGACGCAATAAGAAAGGCCATTGAACAGGCCAAAAAAAACCTGTTTAGTTTTCCACTTGCCCAAAATACGATTCCTCATGAAGTTATCGGCCGCTACGGCTCAGGAAAGGTGATATTAAAACCAGCGTCTCCTGGAACAGGGATTATAGCTGGCGGTGCGGTAAGACTGGTTTTGGAGGTTTCTGGAGTGCATGATGTTTTGACCAAATCGCTTGGCTCAACAAACCCGCACAATATGGCAAAGGCTGCAATAGATGCGCTTAGACAGCTCAAGGATCCGGCAGATGTGTCTCAGATAAGAGGCAGAGATATCACTATCTGATTTTATTAATTATAAAAGGAAAAATAGCAATGCTAAATAGACTTAAGTCCCCAGATGGGGCATCAAAAAATAGAACGAGGGTAGGAAGAGGCGAAGGCTCTGGCCTTGGAAAGACCTCTGGGAGAGGACATAAAGGACAGAAGGCAAGAACAGGCGGCACTGCCAAAGTTGGATATGAGGGTGGCCAGACGCCTATCCATAGAAGACTTCCCAAGAGGGGATTCACCAACAAGTTCAAAAAAATTTATAATATTATAAATGTTGAAAAGTTGTCTATCTTTAAAAATGATGATGTAATTGATGCAAAGACCCTGATTGACAGGGGTGTTGTGAAAAATATAAAGGATGGTATAAAGGTGCTGGGAGACGGTGAAATAAAAGTACCATTGACAGTCAAGGCAAACAAGTTTACTGCCACTGCCAAACAAAAGATTGAAGCAGCCGGCGGAAAGGTAGAGGTAATATAATTGTCGAGTGGAATCCAGAACATAGGGAAGATTCCAGAGCTTAACCGCCGCATATTAATTACCATCCTTTTGTTAGCTGTATACAGAATAGGTGTTTTCGTACCTACGCCAGGGGTAGATGCTCAGGCGCTTTCAAACTTTTTCACTCAGGCCAGAGGAACTCTTCTGGATTTTGTTGTAATGTTTACTGGCGGCGCACTGGAGCAATTCTCGGTCTTTGCGCTTGGTATAATGCCGTATATCAGCGCCTCTATCATTATACAACTTCTTACAGTTGTACTACCGCATCTTGAGAGGCTTTCGAAAGAGGGCGAATCGGGCAGGAGGCAGATAGTTAAGTATACACGGTACGGGACAATGGTCTTAAGCGCTATCCAGGGATTGGGTATAAGCATAGGTTTGGAGAGCATGAGAGGGCCTGCTGGAGAACTTGTTGTTCCCATACCCGGATGGGATTTCAGGATAATGACAATTATAACGCTCACCGCAGGAACTGCATTTATCATGTGGCTGGGTGAGCAGATAACTGAGAGGGGAATAGGGAATGGCATTTCTCTCATTATATTTGCAGGCATAGTGGCTCGATTGCCGCAGGCCATTGGCAATACTTTCGGCCTTGTAAAAACCGGTGAGATGAATTTGTTGTTAGTTCTCCTGCTCGTCCTTGTAATGATTGCAGTTATCGCATTCATTATATTTGTAGAGTTAGGGCAGAGGAGGATTCCAATACAATATCCCAAAAGGATGGTGGGACGGAAGATATATGGTGGTCAGAGTACGCATCTCCCGTTAAAGGTGAATTCAGCAGGGGTTATACCGCCAATATTTGCATCTTCCTTGATTATATTTCCTGCTACAGCGGTTAATTTTATAGAGTTGCCGTGGCTTAAGGATATTTCAAACAGCCTCAATCCAACGGGTATTCTTTACAATGTCCTTTATGCTGGTTTGATAATATTTTTTACTTATTTTTATACTGCGATACAGTTTAATCCAAATGATGTAGCTGAAAATCTAAAAAAATACGGCGGTTTTGTGCCGGGTATAAGACCGGGGACTAACACAGCAGAGTATATAGACAGGATTCTAACAAGACTGACGCTTTGGGGCGCTATTTATCTATCCCTTGTATGCGTATTGCCTTCGTTCCTAATAGGGTGGTGGAATGTCCCATTTTATTTTGGCGGGACCTCCCTTTTAATCGTGGTCGGAGTTGCCTTGGACACTGCCCAGCAAATAGAATCACATGTGCTTGCAAGGTCATATGAGGGTCTTTTATCATCAGGCAGATTAAAGGGTAGGAGGGGTTAGTGTTTACCCTTATCCTTCTCGGCCCCCCAGGCGCTGGAAAAGGCAGTCAGGGCAAAAGCCTATCAGAAACGTATAAAATACCGCAGGTATCCACAGGCGATATATTAAGGGCTGCTGTTAGAGATAAAACAGAACTTGGCATAAAAGCCAAGTCATATATGGATAAAGGTGAATTAGTTCCAGATAGTCTTGTCGTGGAGATAGTTGCAGAGAGGCTCAGAAAAAACGATTGTCATAATGGTTTCATACTCGATGGGTTTCCAAGAAATATTCTGCAGGCCAAGGCCGTTGAAAAGATATTAGCTGGATTGGGTAAAAAAATACATTATATAATTAATATCGAGGTCCCGCGTAAAGAAATAATCAAAAGATTAAGCGGCAGACGGGTTTGCAGAAACTGTGGAGAGGGATATCATTTAATATTTAATCCATCTGTTGACGATAAGAGATGTGACAAGTGTAAAGGCGAGCTTTATCAGAGAGAGGATGATAAAGAGGATACAATTGAGGCGCGCTTGAAGGTTTATGAGGAACAGACTGCCCCCCTGATAGATTTTTATAGAAAAAAGGGGGCTCTTATATCAATTGATGGCGTAGGTGGATTCAAGGATATTACAGAAAAGATTGTTAATGCCATTGAATCTCGTTAGAAAGCTTTCTAAAATATAGTACTTATCACTTTTGATTATAAAAATAGTCTTCTATCGAGGCTTTCTAACGGGATGAAGGAAAGTGAGATAATAACCCTTAAAACACCTGCTGAGATAGAAAAGATGAGGGTGAGCAATCTTATCGTGGCTGAGATACTCGCAAAGATAAGCGAGAAAGCAGCGCCTGGAATTGCGACTATTGAGCTGGAGAGGATATGCGAGGAAGATCTGAGCAGAAGAAGGGCCAAATCAGCATTTAAGGGGTATAGAGGTTATCCATTCTGTCTGTGCACGTCAGTGAATGACGAGGTTGTGCACGGGATGCCCTCTGAGAGAATTTTGAAGGATGGCGATATACTGAGTATTGATTTTGGAGTTGAGTATAACGGATATTATGGAGATGCGGCTGTAACAGTTCCAATTGGTAATGTCTCAGATAAGGCTGACAAATTAATAAATATTGCTCAGTCGGCGCTAAATTTGGCAATAGATGCAGCAAGGGTTGGCAATAGACTTTTTGATATTTCATACGCTGTCCAGAATTATACTGAGGCAAATGGTTTTTCAGTGGTGAGGACGTTTGTTGGTCATGGGATAGGCAGGGAACTTCACGAGCCGCCTCAGGTTCCAAACTATGGGCCCCCTGGCAAGGGGGTGAGACTAAAGGAAGGGATGGTGCTGGCGATAGAGCCTATGATAAATGCCGGAGGCAGTGAAGTTATTATACTCGGAGATGGTTGGACTGCTGTAACAAAAGATGGAAGTCTCTCAGCGCATTTCGAGCATTCTGTAGCGATAACTGATAGAGGGCCGTATGTGTTAAGTAAATTATAAGGAGCCTATGGTTAAGGAAGAGGCAATACAAGTAGAAGGCACAGTAATAGAGACCCTACCCAATGCAATGTTCAGGGTCGAGTTGGAGAATAAGCATGTGGTATTAGCCCATGTCTCAGGCAAGATGAGGATGCATTTTATAAAGATTCTGCCTGGTGATAAGGTTACAGTTGAACTTTCACCGTATGACCTGACCAGGGGCAGGATTATATACAGGGCACAGTAATTGCATTGCGAGGCCAGCGCAGCGTGACCCGCTAAGCGGGTCGTGTCGAGCCCGCCTGAGGCTGGCGAAGCAAACTGAATACATCAATAGAAAATAGATATGAGGATATAAAGAGATGAAAGTTAGAAGTTCTGTTAAAAAGATATGTAATAAATGCAAGATTATTAGACGCAAAGGGGTAGTGCGAGTTGTGTGTGAGAATCCGAAGCATAAACAGAGGCAAGGATAGTTCTGGAGAAGTGCAAATTGAAGATTGAAAAATGGAAAATGCAAAATTTAAAACCTTTTTAAATTTGTAGTTTGCAATTTAAAATTTTCATTTTACAGCTCTCGCAAAGCGAGGAGGGAGGCAAAATTGGCAAGAATAGCAGGTGTAGATTTACCAAAGAATAAGAGAATAGAGGTAGCCCTTACCTATTTATACGGCGTAGGCGGAACAGCTTCTAATAAGATTCTTAAAGAGGCAGAAGTGGATCCGAATACAAGAACACAGAATCTTACTGAGGCGCAGATTGCCAGCATACGAAAGGTATTAGACAGAGAGCACAAGGTGGAAGGCGATCTGAGAAAAGAAGTAGCCATGAATATAAAAAGACTTATGGATATTGGTTCATATAGGGGGCTAAGACATAGGAAGGGATTGCCAGTCAGAGGGCAGCGTACACATACGAATGCGAGAACAAGAAAGGGGCCGAGAAAGGCCAGTATAGCAATAAAAAAAGCTGAGTAGCAGACGGAGGCGGTTTATGGCAAAGGTAAAAAAAGAAAAAAAAGTAGCATCAAAGGGTATTGCCAGTATACAGGCTACTTTTAACAATACTATAGTCACAATATCAGATGTAAATGGGAATGTGCTTTCATGGAGCAGTGCAGGCAGCCATGGTTTTAAAGGCTCAAGAAAAGGGACGCCGTTTGCTGCTCAGATTGCTGCAGAGAATGCAAGCAAAAAGGCCATGGAGCAAGGCGTTAGAAGCGTTGATGTGTATATTAAAGGGCCTGGCGCAGGGAGAGAAGCTGCATTAAGGGCTATTCAGGGTACAGGGCTTAATATTGCTCTTATTCGGGATGTAACGCCGATTCCACATAATGGATGCAGGCCACCGAAGAGGAGAAGGGTGTAAAATGAAATTTCAAATTTCAAATTTCAAATTTCAAATTTTATCTGTGGGAGGAGACTTTGGGAAGATATATTGAATCTGTATGTAAGATGTGCAGACGCGAAGGGATGAAGCTCTTTTTAAAGGGCAACAGATGTTATAGTGACAAGTGTGCATTTGAAAGAAGGAGTTATGCACCTGGTCAGCATGGACAAGGAAGAGGTAAAGCCACTGCCTATGCAACTCAGCTGAGAGAAAAGCAACGTGTGAAGAGGATGTACGGCATTATGGAAAGCCAATTTCATGGCTATTTTAAAAAGGCTGAGAGACTGCGCGGTATTACGGGCGAAAACCTTCTTATGCTCTTGGAAAGAAGGCTTGACAATGTGGCCTATCGCCTTGGTTTTGCCTCCTCGAGGAATGATGCAAGACAGTTGATTTTGCACAGACATGTTCTGATAAACGGCAAGCGAGTAAATATTCCTTCTTATATTGTTAAACCTGGCGAGATAGTTGAGATAAAAGAGAAGAGTCGGAATAAGGCAAGACTTAATGAATCATTAGAGGCTGTAGAGAGGCGTGGGGTACCTCAGTGGCTCGAGCTCGATAAGGCAAATTATAAAGGGACCGTCAAGGTAATGCCAAAACGCGATGATATAACCATGCCTATTCAAGAGCAGTTGATAGTAGAATTATATTCTAAATAACATAAATTGTAGAGTAGAGAGCATAAAGTTATCAACTCTCAAACTCTTAATTTTTAAACTCATTTGGGGGGATATATGCAAAAGAACTGGCGGGATCTAATCAAACCTAAAAAAATAGAGGTTGATAAAGATACCTTGACCAATACGTATGGTAAATTTGTGGCTGAACCTCTGGAAAGGGGGTTTGGCATTACTATAGGCAATTCACTGCGGAGGATACTGCTTTCTTCTTTGCAAGGCGCTGCTATTGTTTCTGTAAAGTTTAACGGGGTACTCCATGAATTTTCATCCGTTCCTGGTGTAAAAGAGGATGTGGCAGACATTATATTGAATTTAAAGCAGGTAAGGATTAAACTACACGACCAGGGGCCAAAGACCATAAGGATAAAGGCAAGCGGTGAAGGTGAGATGAAGGCAGGCGATATAATATGCGATTCTACAGTAGAAATTTTGAATCCAGACCTCCATATTGCCACACTTACAAAAGACGCAAAAATAGAAGCAGAGTTGATAGTAAAAACAGGCAAGGGCTATGTTTCTGCTGCCTTTAATAAAGAAGAAAATCAGCCGATAGGCACTATTCCTATCGACGCTATCTTCAGCCCTATTATAAGGGTAAACTATAATGTCAGCAATGCAAGGGTTGGGCAGAGGGCTGATTATGATAAACTTACCCTTGAGGTATGGACAACTGGCGCAGTAACTCCTCAGAATGCGCTTGCATTTGCAAGTAAGATTATTAAAGATCAACTGAGCATATTTATACCATTTGAAGAGGCGGAAGAAGAGGTAGTTCAGGAGTTTGCTGAGGAAGGAAAACTTGCCCCTTTAAATGATAATCTCTTCAGGATGGTAGATGAAATGGAGCTTTCGGTTCGTTCGGCTAACTGTCTTAAGAATGCGGACATAAAGTATATTGGAGAATTAGTGCAGAAGACAGAACAAGAGATGTTAAGGACAAAAAATTTTGGCAGAAAATCACTGAACGAGATAAAAGAAATATTAAATGGCATGGGGCTAAATTTTGGCATGAAGGTAGAAGGGTTTCCATCAAGGGAAGAGTTGGATAGTATAGTGGTTGAGAAGAAGGAGACGGTGTAAAATAATTACAAAGTGCAGATTGTAAATAAGACGGAAGATCAGAAGCTTAGAAGATAAGAAGTTGCGATAAAAAGGCTTAACTTCTCAACCTCTTAACTTCTGCTTCTTACAATAGAGCGGAGCGACTTATGAGACACAATAGAGATGAGAAGAGATTTGATAGGCGAGTAGGGCATTTGAGATGCATGATGGCAAATATGACTAATTCACTTTTTTTACATGGACGGATTAGGACCACGCTGCCTAAGGCTAAAGAATTAAGAAGTTTTGCGGAAAATATGATTACTTTGGGTAAACAGGGTGATACGTCTGCCAGGAGGCGGGCGATGTCATTTATGAGGGATAAATCTGTTGTTGCAAGGCTTTTTGATGAGATTTCTCTTAAATATAAAGATAGAAACGGCGGTTATACAAGAATACTTCGTGCTGATAGTAGACCTGGCGATTCTGCCGATATGGCCTTGATTGAACTGATAGAGTCTGGCGAGGCAAAAGAGGAAAAAAAGGGTAAAACTAAAAAAGCCACCTCACGGAAAAAGGCAGAAGCTTCTGTGAAGCAAGGTAAAAAGGCGGCATAATAAGAAAGTAAGAAGTCAGGAGTCAAGAGTCAGAAGTTAAAAGCTACTGATCAATGACTAAAGACTTTTGACTGTATTTATGCGGGTGTAGCTCAGCTGGTAGAGCACGACCTTGCCAAGGTCGGGGTCGCGGGTTCGAATCCCGTCGCCCGCTCCAGGAAACCCGTTAGAAAGGACGGGGCTTTAAACCCTCGCCCTTTCTATAACGAATTAAAATTTTATTTATACCATCCCAGCCATAAATGGCGGGGCTTTCTAACAAGGTAAATGCTCAGAACTTATGAAATCCACAGACAAGAAAGAACTCCTGCAGAAATACCTCCATGAAAAAGGCCTTAAATCTACTGTCCAAAGAGATGACATCGTAGACGCCTTTTTTAAAACCAACACCCATATAAGCCTTGAAGAGCTTTTAAAAAAGGTCAAACGTAAAAATCCTAAAATCGGCTATGCCACAGTCTATCGCACTATGAAACTACTCACAGAGTGCGGTATCGCCTTGGAGAGACAGTTTGGGGATGGGCAGACAAGGTATGAACATATACCTGACGACAGTCATCATGATCATTGCATTTGTGTCAGATGCGGTAAGATTATGGAGTTCGAGAATCAGAAGATAGAGCACCTCCAGAAGGATATAGCGGATAAATTGGATTTTACCGTTATGAACCACAAGTTAGAGTTGTACGGTTTTTGCTCTAAATGCGCTGATTAAAAATTTTTAGCTTGATTTTGAAAATAATTTTTATTATCATAATGAAGGCAGGCAATAGGTTATGGGTGATAGGTGATAGGAAAGCCTCGTTTTTTATAGCCTCTATCCCATTGCTGATGGCCTGTATTTATATATGCATGAACATAAGAAGATAAATATTGCAGAAGATGCTAAAAGGCTTATCCTTATAGGCAATCCAAATGTCGGGAAGAGCGTCATATTTGGTTTGTTGACAGGCAGATATGTAACTGTCTCCAATTATCCTGGTACAACAGTTGAGGTTACTAAGGGTAGCGCTGTTATCAATGACGAGAAATATATGGTGATAGACACGCCCGGTGTGAACAGCCTTGTGCCAATGTCTGAAGATGAGAGGGTAACAAGGGACATACTCTTGAATGAGAGGGCAGACAGTGTAGTGCTCGTAGCAGATACAAAAAATTTACGAAGGGCGCTTCTTATATCACTTCAGTTAATTGAGCTTGGTCTTCCTTTCTCAATAGCGCTCAATATGATAGATGAGGCGAGAAGCAGAGGATGGCAGATTGATATTGTTAAGTTATCAGGGCTATTAGGTGTTGATATAGTTCCGACCATTGCAACACAGAAATGGGGTATTGATAGTCTTGCCAAGACAGTCCCATCACAGAAGGTATCTAACTTTAAACTCAGCTATAGCGAGGATATAGAGAAGGCTATCAAGGATATTGAAAAGTATTTGGCTGACGCATTAATATCTAAAAGGTCAATTGCATTAATGCTGCTTTCCGGTGATGAGACGCTCAAGAACTGGCTGCATAAAAATCTATCAAAAGAGGATATTAAGAGAATAGAAGAAATCCGTTACAGTGTCCAGTCTCAATACACAGAACCATTGAACTATATATTAAATCTTGAGCGCCTAAAGCGGATTGATAAGATTGTTGCTGAGGTCGCAACTATGGAGCCTGCGAGTGGAGGATGGCTTGGCAGATTCATAGGAAAATGGTCTATGCATCCTGTGGCAGGTATTCCAATCCTCGTAGTAATTTTGTATTTGATGTATAAGTTTGTGGGCCAGTTTGGGGCGGGAACCAGTGTTGATTTTTTAGAAGAAGTAATATTTGGCGAATATTTGAATCCATGGGTAACGAGGATTATAAATGTTCTGATACCAATCGGCTTTGTCCAGGAGCTGCTGATAGGACCTTACGGGTTGATAACTATGGCCCTTACCTATGCGATTGCTATAATACTGCCTATTGTGGGATATTTCTTTATATTCTTTGGCCTGTTGGAGGATTCAGGTTATCTGCCAAGGCTTGCAGTTATGGTGGATAAGATATTCAAGCTGATTGGCCTTAATGGCAAGGCAGTATTACCAATGGTTCTTGGCTTGGGTTGTGATACTATGGCTACTATGACAACAAGGATACTGGAGACTAAAAAAGAGCGTATAATTGTCACCTTGCTCTTAGCGCTTGGGGTTCCGTGTTCTGCCCAGCTTGGTGTCATTCTTGGTATGCTGGGCGCGTTGTCTTTCAAGGCAACTCTCCTGTGGGGAGGAATTGTAATATTTGTTATGTTTTTAGTCGGTTTCTTTGCATCAAAGGTTATTACTGGCGAGGCTTCAGATTTTTTGTTGGAGATTCCGCCTATAAGAGTTCCCCGGCTTTCAAACATCCTTATTAAGACACTTGTAAGGGTTGAGTGGTATTTGAGAGAGGCGGTGCCACTCTTTATCCTTGGCACCCTCTTTTTGTTTGTGTTGGATAAGGTGTCTGCTTTGGCTATTCTTGAAAGGATTGCATCTCCTGTTATAGTTGGTTTCCTTGATTTGCCGGCCAAGTCTACAGAGGCATTCATTATTGGTTTTCTAAGAAGGGATTATGGCGCAGCAGGGCTTTTCGCTCTTCAGAAAGATGGGCTATTGAGTCCTATACAGGTTGTTGTCAGCCTAACCACAATGACACTATTTGTTCCATGTATTGCAAACTTTTTTATGATAATAAAGGAAAGGGGATTCAAAACCGCTATCTGGATGAGCGCTTTTATCTTTCCCTTTGCAGTATTTGTTGGCGGAGTGCTCAATTTTATTCTCAGGGGATTGAAGGTAAGTTTATAAAAGATGAGTTTCAGGATAAGAATTTATCAACCTAAATCTTAACCTTAACCTATTCAGTTAATGGAGAGCCTATGACTGAGCAGAAAGTAATCGAAGAAGTTTTAGAGTTTATATGGACACAAAGGGAAATAGGCAATGACAGCATTGATGCCCTTCTGAATATAAATGAGATTAAAGAGGCAAATGCAGACAGAGAGACCTTAAAGTCATTAGAACATGCTGGAATAGCGCACATCAAAGGGAACAAAATTACCCTTACATCAAAGGGCGAAAAGATGGCAGAGGCTACGGTGAGAAGGCATCGGCTTGCAGAAAGGCTTTTGACCGAAGTTCTGGAGATTGAAGAAAAAAATATAGAAGAAAATGCATGCTCTTTTGAACATTCTTTGTCACCGCTTGTAACTGATAGTATCTGTACGTTGTTAGGGCATCCGCCTACATGTCCCCACGGGCTTCCTATACCACGAGGTGAGTGCTGTAAGAAATATAAGGTTGAGGTTAGTCCGCTTGTTCAGCCGCTAAAAGATATGGAGATTGGTCACAAAGGGAGGATTGTCTTTATTATGCCCCGCTCACATTCGAGATTAGACAGACTCGCCTCTCTCGGCATTGTTCCGGGGAGTATTATAAAACTACATCAAAAGCAGCCATCTTTTGTAATAGAAATTGGCGAGACAACCCTGGCAATAGATTACGATATTACAAAAGAAATATATGTAAGAAGGGAGAAATAATATTAGCCAGTCTTGAAGGCAAATACCCTGTTTTTCCCAGCCTTCTTTGCTGCATACATCGCCTCATCAGCCTTTTTTATTAGTAATTCCTGTTCTTCAGTATCCTCTGGGAAGGACGCAACACCAAGACTTATGGTAATCTTCCTTGAAACAGCAGAGCTCCATTCAGGCACGCAAACCTTGTCTACTTCTGTTCTAATCCTCTCAGCCATAAGAACGGCGTTCTCCTTTGTTGTGCCAGGAAGAATAATGCAGAACTCTTCGCCTCCAAACCTTGCAACCGTATCAATGCTACGAACAATCTTTTTGACGATAGCGGCAACAATTGACAGTACATAGTTTCCGTGGATGTGGCCGAAATCGTCGTTGTAGCTTTTAAAATTATCTATATCAAGCATGATAAGTGATACATAGTGTCTGTATCTTTTTGCCCTGTAAAGTTCATTAGAGAGGGTGTTTATAAAATATCTATGGTTATAGGTTTGAGTCAACTCATCTGTAATTGCCAGAACCTCGGTTTTTTCCAGTATCTGCATCTTATCTATTGCAAGGGTTGCGTTAGTGGCAAGTAGCGTAAGTATAGAGACCTCTCTCTCCGTAAAATTCCTTGGTTTAAAGTCATCCAGATAGAGTATGCCGATAGTCTTTTCCTTATATTGAAGAGGCATACCAATGATTGTCCGTACCCCCTCTTCAAATATAGCAGGATTTACAGTTGGCGATGTTTCTTTTGTTATGTCGTAGATTATTGTAGGTTGTGCGCTATTTAGGATGCGTTTTGTTAATCCTTTTGTCCTTGGCAGCCACATGGTTGATTTTGAGATAAAACGCTGGCTAAATCCCTTTGCAAGGACCATCCTGAGCATGCCATTCTTCTCGTCTAATATTACAATGCTTCCAGCAGGGGTGTTTGTAAGCTCCATTGCGCTGGTCAGGATTATATCAAATATCTTTTCTGACTTTTCAGCAGAGGCAAGTTCAACTGCAATTTTATATAAGGTTTTGTGCTCATGTAGCCCTTTTTTGAGTTCTTCCTCTCTGTCTTGCCGTTCCTTTATCAGGCGCCAGAGGAGCATGGAACTCAAACCACCGATAATTTCTATTCCAGGAGGAAGATTTTCTTTGAGGTAATTTGATATCTCCTTACTGCCAGTAACATTTACAATCACATCAAACTCAAATTCCTTGATTGCATCTTCGAGTTTATATGAAAGGGGGATATTGTTTTGCTTGGCAAATTCAAAACCTGGGGCAGAAGGATTTTTGTCCACCATACCAACTATCTTGATATCAGTATCTTTATGGAACATGTGGAGGAGTGCTGTTCCACCCTTACCAGCGCCTATGATTAGTATTTTAACCACCTATAGTAACTCCATGTTTTTTGTCAGCTTTTAACATAAGCTTAGTTTCTTGTCAAACTTAAATTTACAACTTAAATTTACCACAACAACCAGAATGCTATGGGCGTAAGTCCATAGGGTAACGGTTATCTATGCTTGCAATGCGATAATATGTAAATCCCTACACCAAAATCTTTGGTATGGGGGTAAATGCCCAACCCATAAGCGATTGGTGGTCAACTTCATTTCTCCAGTAAGCCCATAATTCTTGACCTCTTAAATTTCGTGTGTTAGATTAGCTGATATTATGAAAAAAATCATATACTTCCCTTCTTTAGAGGGTTTTATAGAAAAGGCAAAAAAGGGCAATCTTGTTCCAGTATTCAGAGAAATTATGGCAGATATGGAGACTCCGGTATCTGCATTCAAGAGTATTGATAAGGAAGGTCCTGTATTTCTACTTGAGAGTGTTGAGGGTGGAGAAAAATGGGGTAGATATAGTTTCCTCGGTGTTGAGCCAAAACTTGTTTTTAGGGGCAAGGGTGAAGAGATAGAGATTATAGAAGATAAAAAAAAGAAGAAGATAACTGGCGACCCAATTGAAATCTTAAGACAGATACTATCAAAATACAGGCCTGTTGTAACAGATGGGTTGCCGAGATTTTACGGTGGAGCTGTTGGATATATTGGATATGACACGGTGAGGTTTTTTGAAGACCTGCCAGACCTTTCTCCTGCAGATATCAGTGTGTATGATGCAGTATTTGTTATTACAGATACACTCCTTATTTTTGACAACCTTGAGCATAAGATAAAGGTTATTGCCAACGCTGTTATAGAGGAGGGAGATAACCCTACCGATGTTTATAAAAGGGCAATCAAAAAGATAGACGGCCTGGTAAAAAGGCTTAAAACATCTTCGTCAGAGAGTCAGAGGGTCAGAGGGTCAAAGAGTCAAAGAGCCAAAGAAGTAGTTTCTAACTTTACAAAAGAGAAATTCATTGGCGGTGTTCTTAAGGCAAAGGAATATATTCAGGCAGGGGATATTATTCAAGTGGTTCTGTCGCAGAGGTTTGAGACATGTCTTGATGTGGAGCCGTTTGATATTTACAGGGCGCTCAGGGTTATAAACCCATCTCCGTATATGTTTTATCTGAGGCTGGACGGCATTGAGCTGATAGGTTCTTCGCCTGAGATACTCGTAAGGGTTGAGGGAAGGGATATAGATGTTCGGCCTATTGCAGGCACAAGACCAAGGGGAAAGGATGAGGCTGAAGATAAAAGGCTGGAGCAAGAGCTTCTTAAAGACCCAAAAGAAATTGCAGAGCATATAATGCTTGTTGATTTGGGGAGAAATGATATTGGCAGGGTTGCAGAAACAGGAAGCGTTTCAGTAAACGAGCTTATGGTTGTTGAGAAATATTCTCATGTTATGCACATAGTCTCCAATGTCCATGGACAGTTAAAACGAAGTAAAGACAGCTTTGATGCCTTGCGTGCCTGTTTTCCTGCCGGCACATTGACAGGCGCTCCAAAGGTAAGGGCAATGGAGATAATTGAAGAGATAGAGCTGTGCAAACGTGGCGCGTATGGCGGCTCTGTCGGCTATTTCGGCTTTTCAGGTAACATGGATATGGCTATAACTATAAGGACACTGGTTATAAAGGATGGTAAGATTTATATACAGGCTGGCGCGGGTATTGTGGCTGATTCTGTGCCTGAAAAGGAATACCAGGAAACCATAAACAAGGCAAAGGCGATGTTGAAGGCTGTGGAGATGGCAAGGGAGGGGCTTGAATAGAGACAATTGTAAATTGAAGATTGCAGATTGGAAAATGCAAAATTAACACGAAGCGTCATTCCGAGCGAAGCGAAGGAATCTCGTTGGGATTGTTCGGGACTTTATCCCTCGCAATGACAATTTACAATTTGCACTTTTCAATTTTCATTTTGCAATGGAGCGGAGCGACATGCTATTGATGATTGACAACTACGATTCCTTTACTTACAACCTCGTTCAATATTTTGGTGAGCTGGGTGAGGATGTGAGGGTCTATCGTAATGACAAGATTACGGTAAAGGAGATAGAGAAGCTTAAACCAGAGAGAATTGTCATATCGCCTGGGCCATGCGACCCTGAAAAGGCGGGCGTGTCTGTTGAGGTTATAAGGAAATTTGCAGGAAAAGTTCCTCTCCTCGGCGTTTGTCTTGGACATCAATCTATCGGTTATGCCTATGGCGCAAAGATTGTAAGGGCAAAAAGGCTTATGCACGGAAAGACCTCGCCCATCTATCATGATGGCAAGACCATATTTAAGGGCATTAAAAATCCGTTTGAGGCGACACGTTATCATTCGCTTTTAATAAAGAAAGACACCCTTCCTGATTGTTTTGAAATAAGCGCATGGACAAAGGAAGGGGAGATAATGGGGGTGAGGTATAAAGTCAGGAGTCAGGAGTCAGGAGACAGGAGTCAGAAAAAAACTATACTGGAGGGGGTGCAGTTTCATCCTGAGTCAATTCTGACAAAGGTTGGGAAGGATATATTGAGGAATTTCCTGGAGTTGTCAACAAGGGGAAAAAAGGTTTGAGTCCAACTGTTTTTATTTATGGAAAATATCGTTTCTACTTTAACTCTCGTGAAGAGTGCAGAATGCATGTGCATATTCAATCTCCTGATGGAGAAGCCAAGTTTTGGCTGGAGCCGCTTGTTGCACTGGTAGAAAATTATGGTTTAAGGCCATCGGAATTAAAAGAAATTCAAAAGGTAATTGAGGAGAGAAATCATGAAATTATCAAGGCATGGAAAAGGCACTTTATCAGCAAGCGTTGAGAATATAACACCATTCGGCATCTGGATTCTTATAGGTAACGAAGAATACTTCTTGAGCTATAAAGACTTTCCAATGTTTTTGAATAAGCCGATTAAGAACATTCTCAATGTTAAGCAGCTTAATTACAACCATTTGTATTGGCCTGATATGGATGTTGATTTAGAACTGGATTCTATTAAGAATCCACAGAAATATCCTCTCATAGCTGTATAGACACTTTAGCAGACATGAATACTGAAATATCAGTGAAAACCAAAAGCAGAAACGAGTTTATAAATATAACGCAGGAAGTGCAGAACGTTGTAAATAAATCAGGGATAAAAGACGGTGTCTGTTATATATTCATTCCGCACACCACAGCAGGCATTACAATAAATGAGGCGGCAGACCCGGATGTGGTTGCTGACATTCAGCAGGAACTAAATAAGATAGCGCCTGCAGGCAGTCATTACAGGCATACAGAGGGCAATGCAGATGCCCATATCAAGGCAAGCATAATAGGTTCTTCACAGGCAGTCTTTATTGAAAATGGCAGGCTAAAACTTGGCACATGGCAGGGGATATTTTTCTGCGAGTTTGATGGGCCACGAAATAGGAAGGTGTGGGTGAAGATAATGTAGTTCACGCTGAAAAGTCTGTGGAACGCCATAACTTTGCATACCTGCGTTGCTCACATACCTCAATACGTATGCTCCGCTGCTCGCTCCTCGGCGCCTTGCATCTGGGCAATTTATGAGCGTGAACTGATAGAAACGAATAGCAAAATTAGACGAGAGGAATAACAATTTATGCTGCTTAAAGAAAATGAGAAACCTGCTCTTACTGAACTGAAAAAGGTATTGCAGGCTAATTATGGACTTATAGACTTGAAGGTGTTTGGTTCCAAGGCAAGGGGGGAAGATACTGCCGAATCCGATATTGATGTTATGATTGAACTATCTAAACTTAGTCCACATATAGAAGCGGAGATTGATAATATTGTCTTTCGTATAAACTTGAAATACGATTGCTTTATATCAACTGTGATATTTGGCGAAGAAGAGTTGACAAAAGGCCCTATGGATGAATCACCTCTATATAAGGCTATAGAAAGGGAAGGCATACAGTTTTGACTGCTGAAGAGAAAAAGAAAGAGCTGGCCTTATACCGTTTGCGGCAAGCTGACGAAACCCTTGATGAGGCAGAGTTTCTTTTTGTTGGCAAGAAAAGTCCAAGGGCTATTATTAACAGAGCCTATTACGCCATGTTTTATGCTGTGCTTGCTCTTCTGATATTTGAGCCTTATTCTTCCTCAAAGCATAGCGGGGTCCTTTCCTATTTTAACAGGCGATTTATTAAAGAAGGTCTTCTTTCTGAGAGGGCGGGAGAGTCCATCAACACAGCATTTGAACTGAGACAGCGCGGAGACTATAGGGAATATGCAGAACTTGGCTATGAACAGGTAAAACCCTATATTCAAAAGGCCAGGGAATTCATAGCTGAGGTCAGAAACTATCTAAAATTGCAATCTTTAATATAAGATGGATATGAGATTATGAAATATATTTTGACAATCGCTACCCATGCCTGTCATTGCGAGGGGCAAAGTCCCGAAGCAATCTCAGAGAAGGTTCCGCAATCTCTGCTCTGGCAGACAATGCTTGCTGTTTGTGTCAGTTTTTTTGCAATGATGTTGTTTTTGCCGTCTGTTGGATTTACGGAATCCAAAGAGATTATCTCCGAAGGAACATACAACATGGGCGATGGAGAGACTCCTACTGTTGCGGAGAGCAGGGCATTGTTGCAGGCAAAACGGACTGCATTGGAAGAGGCAGGGACTTATGTGGAGAGTTATTCAAAGGTCAAAGACCTTAAATTGACAGAAGATGAAATAAAGGTTCTTGCATCAGGCTTAATGGAGGTTACAATCCTTGACAAGAAAAGGACAATTGTCGGCGACGGCTTTAATTTCTGGGTAAAAATCAAGGCAAAGGTCAATCCTGATAAGATTGAGGAGATGGCAAAGAGGGTAAAAGAAAAATCAGTAATAGATGATTACAAAAAGATACAGGAGGCTTATGATAAGAGCCAGAAGGATATTGAGGAACTAAAAAAGCAGTTAGCACAGGCAAAGGGTGAAAAGGAAAAGAAACAGGTAGAGGCAAAAATCACAGATGAGGAGAGGCTGTTTGAGGCAAATCAGTGGTTTGAGAAGGGATTAAAGCAAGGATATAAAAATCCTTATTCTTATAAGGAACAAATTGATGCATTTACTCAAGCGATATTGTTATATCCAAGTTATGCAGAAGCATATATTCATCGTGGGTGGACATATTATCTATATAATCATCTCAATAAAGCATTTCTCGATAAAGCATTTGCTGATTTCAATCAGGCAATTTTAATAGCTCTTCGGGTAAATTCCCCGCAGCTTGCTGCGTAGAAAATGGTATATTGTATGTGTGAGTGAATACAT
>MGQA01000049.1:0-6361 GCA_001797665.1 Deltaproteobacteria bacterium GWF2_42_12
TTCGGCTTCGCCTCGCAACCGCTCTGCTCCTCGTAATGACACATTATTTAATGCGTTTGTATTAATCAGTCCATAATAGTAACAACATGGCCAAAAAATAAATCTGTCATGCCCCTCCCCCTGTCCCCCTCTGTGAGGGGGATAAAGGGGGAGGGGCATCCAGTGTCTTTGCGATACTGGCTAAAACATAAAGCCTGCCCCTGAATGCTTTAATCAGGGGACTCTGGATTCCCGCCCCCGATAAAAGCTATTCGAGGACAAGCTTAAAGATTGCGGGAATGACAACGTATGAGATTTTGGTTCAAGCCTCTTTAATATGTATATTTTATTATGGACTACCTTATAATTGGTTTGAGTTTATCAATTTTTGAGGCTGTGGGCAATAGAATTTCATGATTAATGGCATCATTCATGCGAAGAGCAAACAAGCAGGGTAATCCCCCCCATCCCCCCTTTAGAAACTTGTCCTCGAATAATTTTATCGGGGAAGGGGGGCAAGGGGGGATTTGTAGTAGTATTTTATTTTGTGGCTGTGCAAAAGATTATAACACCGGATTTATCGCGGGTCTGCGATAATGCATTGTCAGGAATCCACGCCTTCTTTAATATTCTCTTGAAATCATTTTCATTTCGCTGTAAGAACCCATCCCAATCAATTAGCCAGTGATAATCTTGGGTTTTATAATAATCTGCATCTTTGAAGGTCATTATAAGTTTTCCGTCAGGATTGAGCAGCATATACAGGGAACTGAGCATCTTTACAAGAAAATCAGTCTCAAGGTAGTCAAAGTATCCTACGCTATAAATGATATCCTGCTTCCCGAATGCTGCCATATTCAGCTCATGATCAAACATTCTGGCAGCATTATACTTACGAAGCTCTATCTGCGGAAGCGCGCCTGTATGGTAGAGTCGGCTCTGGGCAAAATCAAGGGCATCATTATCAAAATCTATACAGGTAACCTTAGCTTCGGAATTTATAATGGCTGGAGACGCCCCCATAAGTTCCCTGCATGACCCACAGGCAACATTCAGAACGGATGGCTTATTTCTCATTGATATCTCTTCACTCAATATATCCTCAAGTTTCTTTATCCTATTTCTTACGCCTTCAGCAAGTGCTACATTAAGGGCATACAAATCGAGATAGTAACCTATCCCTTCAGACTGAGGTGTATTCCTGTATAGAGACTCAAGCATTTTATGGTCGCCCTGGTATCCCTGCGGCCAGGTCCGTGCACGATTTATAAAATAGCTTTTGGATAAAATAGAATCGGTTCTCTTTCTAAAGTCAATTCGCGCCTCTTTTATGATGTCACCATCATGATCAACCATCCTTTCAAATTGCTCGCAGACAGAGTTCATGTTGGTAATGGCCTTTGTAACTGCGTTTAAAAGCTCATCAGGGGTCTCTTGAGAATCGAGATATCTCTTTTCAATATCCTCCAATGTCGAAATAAATTTCAAAGTTGCTTCGTTGAGCAGCCTATAAGGGTGGTCGCTCTTTTCTCTAATAATTCCGATATCTTTTTTAAAGGCTTCATTACGATAAGTTATTAAACTTTCCATTGTAGTCTCCTTGATTAATTTGATTTTTGATTTTTTTAATTCTGGCAAGTAGCTGAAAAGCTGGGATACTTGTCATTGCGACTGAGCCTTTTTCAACTACCTGCTGATTTTTCCTCAGATATGTTAAAAATAAAACCGATATGATTCTCTAAAAAACCACACCGATAAACGAATAATTTTTTATTATGTGTCATTCACCTCCTTTTCCTTTTGTGATTAAAAAATGCAATAATCCAAATAGAATCACCTCCTTTTTCCTCCGAAAATGCTTCATATTCATATTACCGTAGCGTTGCCCTTTATGGGCAACAGTTTTTCGTTGGCACGCTTAGCGTGCCGTTGGGGATAAACCCCAACGCTACAAAAATCCAATTTTCATCCCCTCCGCCAAAGGCAGATGAGCCCCCGCCTTGGGCGGACTTATGTGGGTTTCCTCAGAAATTTTACTTATCCTTAAAAACCACCTTCCTCTTTTCCAGAAATGCCTTTATGCCTTCTTTTTTATCCTCTGTCTCGCATATCTCGCCAAAAAGCTTATTTTCAGCATCCCTTCCATGTATTGCCTTAAGACATGCTGCAATAGCCAATTTCCCCTTGCTTGCAAATATGCCAGCAAGTGCCTTTGCCTCATCCATTAATTTTTCTGGACTGGTTATCTTATTGATAAGACCAAAAATCAGAGCCTCTTTAACCCCAATTTTATCCCCGGTAAGTATAAGCTCTACAGCCTTTGCTCTGCCTATAATTCTCGGCAGCCTCTGCGTTCCACCAAAGCCAGGTATAATGCCAAGATTTATCTCAGGCTGGGAAAACCACGCATTCTCAGATGCAATTCGCATATGACAGGCCATTGCAAGTTCGTTTCCGCCGCCGATACAGGCGCCGTTTATCGCAGCTATCACAGGAATATTTGAACCTTCAATCATATCCATCAATCCCTGGCCATTCCCTGCAAACAACTCTCCTTCTTTACGTGTTTTAATTGCAGCCATCTCTTTTATATCAGCGCCTGCGCAAAAGGTTTTACCAGCGCCAGTTATAATGATAGTTTTGATATTATTTTCTTTACTTAAATCTTGAAAAGCTGCCTTGAGCCTTGCTATGAGTTCAGAAGATAGGGCATTAACTGGAGGATTGTTTAAGGTAAACAGCGCAATATTATTGTCTCTACCAATATCCAGCAATTTACCCCCTCCCGAACGTAGGGGAGCAATATATGACAAATCTCCAAAATATGTCAAGAAATGAATTGATTATTTTATGCAAGTGGCCTGCACGGCTTGACAACTGTTAGTTGGGTGTGTAATTATAATAAAAACACTTCATTTTTCTACAAATGAAGTGACACAGCGCATATTGAAAGGAGTTTTTTTAAAATGATTGCAGCAACACAGCTTAGGGTAGGAATGACAATCCTGTATAACGGTGAGCCGTATAGGGTGGTAAGCGTTCAGCATATAACGCCTGGCAACTGGCGTGGTATGGTTCAGACAAAGCTTAAAAATCTTAAAACAGGCTCAAGCGTTGAAAACCGCTTTCGCTCTGATGACAAGTTGGAAAAGGCGCATCTTGAACAGCATGAGATGGAATATCTCTATAACAGTGGTACCGACTATCATTTCATGAATACGGAAAATTATGAGCAGGTATCGCTTTCTTCAGAAGAACTGGGCGATAATGTTTATTATCTAATCGCAAATGTAAAATTCATGGTTGATTTTTATGAAGGCAAACCAGTTGGCATAGAGCCACCTCAAGTCGTTGAACTTAAGGTTGTAGACACTGCGCCAAATCTCAAAGGCGCAACAGTTACAAACACCCTGAAACCGGCTACAATGGAAACAGGGCTTGTCGTGAATGTGCCGGCATTTATTAATGTTGGCGAAAAGTTACGTATAGATACCACAGATGGAAAGTATATAGAACGAGCAAAGTAGCAGATAGAAATAATAACAAAACAACTCTTAAAAGCCTAAGCCGTTCTGGTTTAGGCTTTTTTTTTGAGATTTGCAACTATCGAAAGAAAGTGCTAACTTTTCAATATGATTAAAGAGGATAGGTTAAAAGACTTGCCACTGCTTGAATCCATCAGGGGCCTGCCTCAATCTCCCGGCGTATACTTGATGAAAGGAAGCAAGGGCGAGGTTTTATATATCGGTAAGGCAAAGAATATCAGAAGCAGGGTCCGCTCCTATTTTCGGGACACGACAGATACAAGATACACGGTAAAGTTTCTTGCCTCGAAAGTCTCTGATATAGAATACCTTATAACCACTAATGAAAAAGAGGCAATCATACTTGAAGACACCCTCCTCAAGAAGCACAAGCCCAGATACAATATCCGTTTAAAGGATGATAAAACATATGTAAGCATAAAATTAACATTGTCCGAGAAGTTTCCGAGAATACTTGTAACAAGGCAGGTAAGAACGGAGGGCAAACGCTCTCTGCTCAAGCCTGCCCACGCATGCTTTAAGCGAGGGGCCTGCGGGGACAAGTATTTCGGTCCATATGCATCTGCGCAAAAGGCGAGAGAGACAGTAAGATTTATTCGTCATCTCTTTCCTCTCTGCTCGTGCAGTCTGTCTGAATTCAGGAATCGGGTGAGACCATGCCTGGATTATCAGCTCGGAATATGCTCTGCGCCGTGCGTAAATTTTATTTCAGAAACAGCGTATAAAGAACTGGTGGATAAGACTATTCTGTTTTTGGAAGGCAGGAATAAAGAACTCCTTTCAGAACTCAGGGCTACAATGGCTGAGGCATCCAGCGCTCAAAAATTTGAAAAGGCTGGCAAGATAAGAGACCAGATTAGGTCAATAGAGGCAACTTTAGAAGAACAAAAGGTTGTATCTCAGAAAATGATAGACCGTGATATATTTGCATACGTCTCATCCGATGAATCACTACTGATTCAAGCCCTTTTCGTAAGGGATGGCAGACTGAGCGGTGCAAGAGACTTTTTTTTCAAGAATCAGGAATTCCCTGCTGAAGAGGCCCTATCATCATTTCTTTCCCAATATTACAGCGGTGATAGATCCCTGCTTACTGCCTGCAGGGACAGGTTTATCCCTGACGAGATAATTGTTTCACTTGATATAGAAGATAAGGAAGCAATTGAGGGCTGGCTTTCTGAAAAGAAGGGCAGAAAGGTGCGCATATTTCTCCCATCAAAAGGAGACAGATTCAAGCTTTTAAAGATGGCTGAGGCAAATGCAAAGGAGGCCATTAAGAAGAGACAGGAATCCGTAGAAGGCCATCAGGCATTATTAGAAGCGCTGAGAAAGAGATTGCACTTGAAACAGATTCCAAAAATGATCGAGGCATTTGATATATCCAATATAGGCGGCAAACTCGCTGTCGGCGCCATGGTGACTTTTGAAGATGCAAAGCCAAATAAAAACAGATACCGCCTTTATAAAATAAGGACGCTTGAAGAGCCTGATGATTATGGTATGATGAGCGAGGTTTTATCCAGGCGATACAGAGAAGCTGGCAGGGAATTAGGCCTTCCTGATTTAATCCTTATCGATGGCGGAAAAGGGCAATTGAATATTGCGCTCAAGGTTATAAGCGAGTTAGGAATAAAGGATATTGATATAGCTGCCATTGCAAAAGAACACCCCCCTCTGTCCCCCCTTGATAAGGGGGGAATTAAAGGGGGGATTCCGGGAGAGAAGATTTATCTTCCGAATGTTAAAGACCCAATAATATTAAAAGAAGGCTCGCCTCCAGATTTATTTATGCGAAAGATACGGGACGAAGTTCACAGATTTGCCATTAGCTTTCATAAAAAGCTCCGCGGCAAAATAAAATCAGCCTTAGATGAAATCCCCGGTATTGGCAGGGTTAAACGAAACACCCTGCTAAAACATTTTGGCAGCGTTGAAAAGATACGAGAAGCGCCTATAGAAGAACTTACAATGATTCGAGGGATTACCCCTGGCATGGCTGAAGCTATAAAAAAGGCATTACTAATACAAACGCATTAAATAATGTGTCATTACGAGGAGCAGAGCGGTTGCGAGGCGAAGCCGAAGCAAACTTGGAGCATGCATTCCTGTTGCTTGCAGCAGATTCAGCAAACATGGAGATTCCTCTCCGCCTGAGGCGGATCGGAACAGGCTCCATAATCCCCTCAAACTATGAGATTGCTTCGCTTTGCTCGCAATGACAATGTAACAATACTTATTGCGTTTGTATTAATACAAACGCAATAAGTGAAGATAATGGATAAACTATCCCAATCCTTCTCTGAATTCTCACACAAACATCCTCTTGTCCCAATCACCACCATTTTTATTGTCGGCATAATAACAACTTCATATCAATGGCTTAAGGACGAAATAACCTCTCCCCTCTTAATGATTTCAATGCTCATTCTAATAGCCGCAATATCTAAAAGATGGAGATTTAATTTTATACTCATGTATTTTACTTTCTTTCTCCTTGGCGCAGCTCTTTCAGATACTATGCTTAATCCAAAACTTTCACATAGCCACATCAAAAGTTTTGTTGAGCAATCGAACCTTATAAATAAGGATGACTCTATCGGCATGAGGATTGAAGGGGTTTTATATAGGGCGCCCGAGAGATTCCCTGATAAGGTCAGGCTTTATTTAAACGCAGAAATGATTTTTTTGAATTCTCGTTCATCTCACTTTTATAAAGAAATGGTCATTCCTTCCCTGATTAAAGATTTCGGGGACAAGGTTACAGGAAAGATACTTCTTACCGTTGGAAGCGAGTCTGTAAGCCAGTTTGAAACCATTTCATCTGAAGAACCAGAGAT
>MGQA01000049.1:6376-20394 GCA_001797665.1 Deltaproteobacteria bacterium GWF2_42_12
ACCCTCTACTCAAAGAGTAGACGCATTCTCCAAGCCCCCCTTTCCCCACTTTAATCCCCCCATCCCCCCTTTTTCAAAGGGAGGCAAGGAGGGATTTGCACAAGGGGGGTCGGGGGGATTAAAGGTCAAATACGGCGACCGGATACGATTTATTACCAAACTTCGCATACCAAGAAACTTTGGCAACCCAGGAGAATATGACTATACAGGCAATCTCGCACGCCAAGGCATATATGTCACAGGTTATATTGAAAATGAGAGATGGATAGCTGTGCTGAACGACGATGGCAAAACCGGTTTGCAGGCAGAGATTGAAAATATAAGAAATAGATTAAGGGATTTCATTGATAGCTCAGGAGTGGAAAATGCCCCCATCATTAAGGCTCTTATCCTCGGAGAGCAAGGTGAAATCCCGAAGGATATAAGGGAAGTATTTAGCGCCACAGGCACAGCGCATATCATCGCCATATCAGGCCTCAATATCGGGATTATTGCATTTGTGGCATACTGGATAAGTTTTCAATTATTCAGACAGTCAGAAAGGCTCATGCTTGCCACTGACATAAAAAAGCTTGCTGCCTTTTCCAGTATAATACCTGTACTCTTGTATGGCGCTATCGCCGGCTTTCAGGTTTCCACACAGAGGGCAGTTCTCATGGTCCTTGTCTTTATTGTTTCAGTCATTTTTGGCAGAGAGAAAGGACTCTACAATACGCTGGCGGCGGCTGGATTTGCAATCCTTATCATATCTCCCCTTGCAATTTATGACATATCTTTCCAGTTATCATTTGTATCAGTTCTCGGCATAATTTATCTTTTCCCAAAGTTTAAAACATTTTGGGAGAAAGACGGAACAGAACCAGACCTAATTGCAGGGGCTTTGGATAAGAAAAAGCCTTTCGTTATCCGTTTGAGAGATTATCTCTTTACCCTCCTTGCTGTAACCATAGCTGCCTCTCTTGTGAGCGGCCCTTTTATAGCGTATCACTTCCATAGAATCTCCATAGTGGGGGTCATAACAAATATTATTGCGGTTCCACTTATGGGTTCTCTCGCTGTGCCCATCGGCCTTGTTTCAGTTTTCATCTCGCTTCTCAATACATCAGTGGCAGAGCTGCTCTTAAAACTCACTGATATCATACTCACGATTTCCATATGGATAGTAGACCTCTTTGCCAGGATTCCATATTCATCTATTTTTACAACAACACCGACGATTATAGAGGCTGTCCTTTTTTATCTTCTTATCATATGCGTTATGGAATTCAAGAGAGTTAGGATATTCAGATATGCCCTCCCCCTTGTCATACTCGCACTTGGAGGCAATTATCTTTTATGGCATCTTCGCACAAATTATAATGAAAATCTCAAGGTCACATTTATAAGCATTGGCCAGGGTGATTCAGCCCTTGTAGAGCTCCCCTATGGCAAAAGGATACTCATAGACGGCGGTGGTTTTTACGATGATGATTTTGATGTGGGTGAAAGGATTATTGCGCCATTTCTCTGGAAAAACAAAATCAAAAGAATTGATTATATTGTCTTAAGCCACCCTCAGTCAGATCATCTAAAGGGCTTAAATTTCATAGCAGAAAGATTTCATGTAAAGGAATTCTGGTGGAATGGCGATTACAGCAATAACAGTGCCTACGCTGAATTGATGCAGGCTATTGAAAAAAACAATATAAGAAAGCTTGCTGCAAATGCATCCACCCCAGCAATGCATATCAATGGCACAAAAATCAGTTTTTTGCATCCGCCACAGGGAAGTAACCTTGCCCCTGACAGAAACAATCAGGGGCTTGATACTAACAATAATTCTCTTGTGGTGCGTATAGAATACAAAGATGTAAGCTTTCTATTTTCGGGAGATATAGGACAGGAAGGCGAAGCTGTTCTATTGAAAACAGGCAATGCATTAAACTCCACTGTATTAAAGGTCCCTCATCATGGAAGCAAGACTTCTTCCAGCGCAGAATTCTTGAACAAGGTTAACCCAAGACTCGCAGTTGCCTCTGCCGGCTATCTCAATCCCTTTGGTTTTCCCCATCCTGAGATAGTGAAAAGATATGAAGCGCTGAAGATACCAGTTTTAAGAACAGATATAAGCGGTGCAATAACAGTGGAAACCGATGGCAGGGATATAAAGGTAATATCCATGAAAAATCACCGCTCACCTTCACCGCTCCCCTGACACGTTGAGTGTGCCAAAAGGGAGACGAAAATTGGATTTTCGTAGCGTAAGGGTTTATCCTGAGACTTCGGGATTTATCTCTAACACTAATCGTAGCGCGGGGGTTCATCCCCCGCTGAAAACAGCCGACCACAAGGGTCGGCGCTACAATGATTTGCCATAATCATAATAATTGTTTGTGATCAATAATCGTAACGTTGGGATTTATCCCAAACGAAAAACCGTTGCCGCGCCCAGAGGACGCACGGGGCAATGTTGCGGTAATATGAATTACGAAGCATTTTCGGAGCAAAGATAGTAAGTAAGTATTGTTATGAATTCTTGATAGCACTTTCAAAAAAGTGATGTATAATTACGGTTATGAAGAAAAGACTCAGAAGAGAAAAAGACCCACTCGGTGAAAAAGAAGTGCCGATAAACGCCTACTACGGCATCCAGACCGCACGGGCTATTGAAAACTTTCCCATAAGCGGCATTCCTCCAAAAAAAGAATTTATCGTAGCCTTTGCAATGGTAAAAAAGGCTGCTGCCATTGCCAATATGTCAACAGGCGATCTCAATAAAAGGATTGGCAAGGCTATTATCCGGGCAGCAGATGAAATTATTCAAGGAAAATTGCATAAGGAATTTGTTGTAGATGTTTATCAGGCAGGAGCAGGCACCTCGCATAACATGAATGCCAATGAGGTGATTGCCAACAGGGCTATAGAACTGTTGGGTGGGAAAAAAGGTGATTATCGGCTGCTCCATCCCAATGACCATGTCAACATGTCCCAGTCAACAAATGATACATTTCCCACCGGCATGAGGATTGCCAGCCTTTTTATGACAGAGACATTGATAACTGAGCTAAGACAGCTTGAAAAGACATTATCAGATAAGGCAAAGGAGTTCGACAAGATTATAAAATCAGCAAGGACACATCTTCAGGACGCTGTTCCTATAAGACTTGGCCAGGAGTTTCGTGCCTATGCAGGAGCAATTGCAAAGGCAATAAAAAGGATTGAAGACGCAGCAGATGGATCAAATCCCGAAACTTCGGGATTAAAAGAGCTTGGCATAGGCGCAACAGCAGCAGGCACAGGAATAAATACCCACCCTGTATACAGAAGATATGTCATAAAGGCATTAAAGGATATTACAGGGATAAAGGATTTACGGCCTGCTGAGGACATGCTTGAGGCAATAAATAGCATGGCGGACTTTATCAATCTCTCCGCAGCGTTGAGAGGACTGGCCATAGAACTCATACGGATTGCCAATGACCTTCGCCTTTTAAGCTCAGGCCCGAGGACGGGTTTTGCAGAGATTATCTTGCCCCCTGTCCAGCCAGGCTCATCCATCATGCCGGGAAAGGTAAACCCTGTGATGGCAGAGATGCTCAATATGATTTGCTTTCAGGTGATTGGCAATGACACTGCAATTGCACTGGCAGCTCAGGCAGGACAACTGGAACTTAATGTGATGATGCCGGTGATAAATTACAATCTGCTTCAGTCTCTGGAGATTCTTAAGAACGGCATAAGGGCTTTTACTCAAAGGTGCGTAAAGGGCATAAGAGCAGATAAAGCAAGATGTAAAGAGATGGCAGAAAAGACTGTTGGTCTTGCCACGGTTTTAAATCCGTTTATCGGCTACGAAAAGGCAGCCTCTGTTGCAAAAGAGGCTGCTCTAAAGGGAAAGTCCATCAAAGAGGTAGCGCTTGAGATGGGTATACTTTCCAGAAAAGAGATGGAAAAAATACTTAATCCCATGGCTATGACAAGGCCGAGAAAGATAGTATCAAAGAGTCAGAGAGCTAAAGTGTCAGAACAAAAGCCTAAATAGCTCAATGGTAGCTGCCCCTACTTTATATAAGCATAATCACTATTCGTATCATGCAACCCGTGAGTGTTCTGTTACTTCTTTTTCAAGGCGTTTACCGAGTGCATCGGCAGCAACATCAAGGTCATACTGAGACTGCAAACCAAGCCAAAACTCTGCGGAGGTGCCAAAAAACCGAGATAATCTCAGAGCTGTATCCGCTGTAATCCTTCTTTTTTTAAGCACAATCTCGTTAATTCTCCGCGGAGGCACGCCAATATTAAGAGCAAGCTTATTTTGGCTCAAACCCATAGGCTTAAGAAATTCCTCAAGCAGAACCTCGCCCGGATGAATGGGATGTAATCTTTTCTTTTTCATCGCTGTTCTCCTTAACCCGAAAAATGCATTTGATTTTTATTTTTCGGGTTAAATGCAAGATTTGGGTGCATATAGACAGCCAGCTTTGACGCAGTGTTTGGCCAAAGATTGCATTTGTAAGAAAATGCAACTGCATTTTCTTGGTTAATGATAATCAGTTATCTCAACATTATACGCATCGCCACCCTTCCAGATAAAACAGATGCGCCACTGATCATTAATTCTTATGCTGTATTGCCCCGCTCTATTACCACTTAGCTTCTCAAGTCTGTTCGCTGGTGGAATTCTTAAATCATTGATATTCTGAGCGTTATTAATCATTCGTAATTTTCTCAGTGCAATTTGTTGGATGTCGCCTGGCAATTTTCTTGATCTTTCCCTCAAATATACCTTCTCGGTCTCACGGCCCTTAAAGGATTTAATCACAGTAATAACGTATAACGGGAGGCGTTAAATGTCAAGGGTTAATAACCCCACCCACAGGGTGGGGCTTATTGCCCGCAGAGGCGCGCTAAGCGTGCCAGATGCTGAAAAATCTCTTTTCCCATGATAAAAGATTGGTCTTACGA
The DNA here is from genome assembly GCA_001797665.1 of Deltaproteobacteria bacterium GWF2_42_12. Classification (GTDB taxonomy): domain Bacteria; phylum Desulfobacterota; class GWC2-55-46; order UBA9637; family UBA9637; genus UBA9637. The sequence continues at coordinate 11,321 of MGQA01000049.1, forward strand.
CCGCCCGCCTTTATCCCCGTCCACAGAGCCTGTCTTGAACTTGCTTCAGGAATGGGGCTTACGGCGCGCCATGGTAGTTAAAACTCTTCAGAAAACCAAAAATTTGTATTGACAAAATTATTATCAAAGAATATATGTTGTAGTACATGATTAACTTAAACCTTAATAAGGGATGAGAATAATGTTTAAAAACAATCTAAGAGTCATGAAGGGCCAAATAATTGCGCTCTGTGTCTTATCGTTTACTCTTTACGGTTGCGCCACGATGCTTGCGCCGGGTAAAGATGAGGTTGCAATTAAGACTGATCCTGCAGGCGCAGATGTCTATGATGGTGTCATTTTTTTAGGAAAAACACCTCTCAGACATACTTTTGATCGTGAAACATTTGGAGAAAAGATATTGACCATTAAAATGAAAGGGCACAAAAGTCAGACCCTGGAATTAAAAAAGACTCTGGAAGAGAAAGCTTTGTTTAACTTTATATTTTTCTTAACTACAATGGGCGCTACAAGCTGGGGTATTGATGCTGTTACAGGGAATATGACCAAATATGCGCCAAATTCATATCTCATTGAATTGGAAAAAGAAAAAGTTTCTTCAAATCAAAACGACCCTGCTCAAAGGCAACGTCTCCGTTTTGCCATATTAAATCATGCATACATACGAAATGATATTGCCAGAGGGAGCGGCGAGTATCTTAAGGCATATTATGAAATCATGCCTTCTGCGCATAGTTTTGACAGCTATGAAGAATTTTTAGGCCATGTTTCCAACAACGCCCAGTTTTTACTTGCACTGAATGACCCTGTAGACTTCTATGTTGAATTTGAAAAGAGTTTGGCCTCCATCCAAATCTCCCAAAACAGATAGATTAAAGATCGCTGAAATAGAACGAATTTTATAACCAGGATATCTGTGAAAAGGGTCTACAGCTCACCATTGATAACAATAGTTGAGAATGTGAAAAACGTGCTGGAGCTCCACGGCAGCAGGTGTATTGTCAGAAATCAGCACCTAAGCACTGCTCTTGGAGAGATACCGCCGATAGAATGCTGGCCTCAATTATGGGTTGCAGAGGAAGACGCCGAACGTGCGTCGCAGATTATTGACACTTCATTTGCTGATAATGTTTCACCTCAAGGTAACTGGATATGCCAAAAATGCAAAGAAAAGCTCGAAGCCCAGTTTACTGAATGCTGGAACTGTGGAACAACGCGCCATAAACAGTAGCCCTATTTATCCATCCATTTGCTTTCTGTCATCCACCCTCGCCTTCTCCAAAAATCAGGTGATGTACCAAAAATATAAAACTCTTTGAGCGATTGGCTTATAGAAAAAATAATCTCCCTCTTTTTCCCCTCCGCCTAAGGCGAAGAAAAAGGGGGATGATGGGGGATTTTGAGGTGAAATGTTATCTCTAAAGTGATATTATTCTACAATCATCAGGTGTAGTGGGCTGCGCCCGCCAAAAACAAAACCGCGGGCAAAGCCCACCCTACTATAATGTTCAAACGATACAACTCACTTTCAGATTTCCTGAAAAACAAATTTGGATGCAAGGTCTTCAAGGTCTCTTTGAATGCTGGCCTTACATGCCCCAACAGGGACGGCACTAAAGGCACAGGAGGCTGCATATACTGCGCACCTGAAACCCTCATACCTTCAAACTACAATGAAAACCTCGGCATAAAAGAACAGCTTCATAAGGGCATTGAATATATAAGAAAAAGGCACAAAGCTGAGAAATTCATCTCCTACTTTCAAATAAACACAAATACATACGCGTCTGTCTCAGAATTAGAGAAGCTTTATCGTGAAGGCATAGACCATCAATATGTTGTGGGCATGGCTGTTTCAACAAGGCCTGACTGTGTTGATGATGAGGTTTTAGACCTTCTTAAAGAATTATCAAAAGAAAAATTCCTCTGGCTTGAACTCGGGCTTCAGTCTTCTCACAATAAGACCCTTAAACTCATAAATAGGTGCCATACTGTTGAAGACTTTACTGGCGCTGTGGAAAGGGCAAAGAAAAGGGATATACCTGTCTGTGCCCATGTAATCCTCGGCCTTCCGGGAGAAAAAAAAGAAGATATACTCAATACCGCAAGATTTTTAGCTGATCTTGGAATTTGGGGCATAAAACTCCATCACACACATATCCACAAAGACACAAAGCTTGAGGAGATGTATAGAAAAGGCGAATTCAGGCCTTTGGCACTTGAGGAATATGCTGAATTGGCAGTGGATTTTTTACAGGAGATGCCAAAAGATGTTATAATACATCGACTGTGCGGCGATACTTCAAGAAGGTTTCTTGTTGCCCCTGATTGGAGTGTAAATAAATTCGTTATATTGGAAAAGATTCACAGGATTTTTGAAGAGAGGAATACTTATCAGGGAGCAAAAATAAAGCAAAACCAAATAGTCGCGCGGGTTTGAGAGTGAACCATTCTGTAGCAATATCCTATCTGACAGTTGTCATTCTGAGGCATCAACCAAAGAATCTCGGATTCTAATTTGTTCGTATTAATAGAGATTGCTTCGCGCAGTTTACCCCTGAGCAGAAAAAAATAAGATTCTTCGCTCAGCTCAGAATGACATGCAAATGGCTCGCAATGATAAGAACCACGATTTTTAGCACCTAAGGGGAAAAACTTATGCCGACAACAGATGAAATAAAACAGGAAGATAAAAAACTGAGATACCTAAAACTTATGGTTGACTTTAATATGGCTGTTATTGCTCAAACCCATATGCCAATTGAAGAAGCCCATAAGATAGTTTCTTCAGTGAAAGAATTTGCTGTGCGGCTCTTTCCTGAGAAAGGAGAGGTCTTTGATATGGTATATGGAGCAAGGTTTAAAAGGCTAATCAACGAGAAATACGGGCTGCATTAATGTTAAATTAAATTTGCAAGTCATTTAATCTTTACCCGCCAGATTGTCCCCTTTGCTGTATCTTCGAGGAGAATCCCTTTTTCTTCCAATGACTTTCTTATCTCATCTGCCTTTTTAAAGTCTTTATTCTTCCTTGCCTCAGTCCTTGTGGCAATAATTTTGTCTATCTCTTCAGGCGGGATATTAAGATACATCTTCTTCTCCTGAAAATATTCTTCTGTTGTCTTATTAAAGACGCCAAGTATCTTACCCATCTCCCTGAATATTGCCATAATTACTGGCAGAACCTCCTTAAGCTTCCTGTCAACACCGCTTTTTATAGCATCATCCATCAGGCGATTTGCGTTATTTACCTCATCAAATATGCGGCCTATTGTATAAGCTGTATTAAAGTCATCATCCATCGCATCAATAAACAGCTGAAGACTCCCCCTATTTTTGTCAAGGGGTGCATTTTTAATATCTGGCCAATTGCTCTCTATCCTTTCCACGGTTTTATAGAATCTATCCAGCGCTGTTTCTGCATCCCTTAGCGATTCCTCTGAATAATCTATCGGCGACCTATAGTGGCTTGATAACAGGAAAAGCCTTATGACCTCAGCAGAGTAATCCCCCAACGCATCTCTTATTGTTAATATATTGCCGAGGGATTTGCTCATCTTCTCCTTCTCAATATTTACAAAGCCGTTGTGTATCCAGTATCTCACAAAAGGCCTTCCTGTTGCGCCCTCTGACTGGGCGATCTCATTTTCATGGTGCGGGAATATCAGGTCTTTTCCCCCTCCGTGAATATCTATTGTTTCGCCCAAAAATTTTTGGCTCATGGCAGAGCATTCTATGTGCCAGCCAGGGCGGCCTTTTCCCCACGGGCTTTCCCACCACGGCTCACCAGGCTTGCTCGCCTTCCATAGGGCAAAGTCCAGAGGGTCTTCTTTCCTCTCATCCACCTCAACCCTCGCCCCTGCCTCAAGCTCTTCTATATTTTTTCCGGATAATTTGCCGTAGTCCTTAAATTTTCTGACAGAATAATAGACATCGCCGTCGAGCACATAGGCAAAGCCCTTGTTAATTAATGTCTGTATTACATTTAGCATCTCTTTTATCGTCGCTGTTGCCTTTGGCCTGAATGTGGGAAGTTCAACGCCAAGCGCAGCCATATCCTCATCAAACGCCGTTATATACCTTTCAGAGATTTCGTTCCAGGGCACGGCATCCTTATTTGCCCTATTTATTATCTTGTCATCAATATCTGTATAATTTCTGGTATATTTGACATCATAGCCTCTGTATTTCAGATAACGGTAAATTACATCAAACGCCACAGCGCTCCTCGCATGTCCGATATGGCTCAGGTCATAAACAGTCGGTCCACATACATACATCGTCACTTCATTGCCTTTCTGTGGTTTGAACTCTTCTTTTTGGCGAGTGAGGGAATTATAGACCTTTAATGACATAACTCTCCTTTAACTGTAAAATAGCGATTAAAAACCTCGCTATTTTACAAACTTGCGATTTGCCTGCCATACTTCGTTATCGGCACATTTTTACTCCTCACCCCGCTCAGCGGGGCTCACCGTATCCTCCCCCTGTCCCCCTCCATGAGGGGGATAAAGGGGGAGGGCTCGTCGCAAAAACATGTCCCTGAGTGCTTTTATCAGGGATGGCCTCTGTCCCCGACTGAATCTATCGGGGACAACTTGCAGGTTTCCCCAAAAATCAAAGTCTCTTTTGGGGTTAAAAATTTAATTGATAGTGAGTTTTTATCATAGTATTATTGGGAAGTAAACCCCCACTCCAAAATTTTGGGTGTCCCCGCTTTGCGGGGTGCAGGGGTAAATTTCAACCATTACTTTCTTTATAACCTATCCGAGATACTTTAAGGAGGTGGAGTATGTCCAGGATAAAAATTGAGAGACCAACTGAAAAGATGCTTAAGGAGCTTGGCATAGATAAATGGAGTCCATGGGAATGCGAGCCATCAACATTTGATTGGGAATATCCTGCTGACGAAACAGCTTATGTATTTGAAGGAAGGGTAAAGGTAAAAACAAAAGATGAAGAGGTAGAGATTAAAAAGGGCGACCTCGTTACCTTTCCCAAGGGATTAAAGTGTAAGTGGAATGTAATTGAAAGGATACGAAAGGCCTATATCTTCAATCCGAAAACTTAAACTCATTTATGAGCAGCGCAGGCACTACACTTGCCCCCACATCACTCCATGGTGTTGGAAATGCCTGCCTCTCGTTGGATATAGCCTCAATCCTTGAAAATGCCTCAAGTATTGACTCTGTAAACCTCATATCCTCAACCGGATATTTTATCTTCCCGTCTTCAATATAAAATGTCCCATCCCTTGTCATACCTGTCATTGAAGCAGTCTTTGTATCCAGAAGACCATTTACATAGTGAAATCTTGTTACAAGGATTCCTCGTTCAATCATTGATACCATTTCTTCGATAGTAACATCTCCTTCTTTTATAAAGACATTAGTTGGGAACGGCCCTTCTATGTCCTCTGATATCAGTGCATGGCCTGTTGTTTTTTTCCCGCGCTTTTTTGCAAGGAGTGTATCGTAAGCAACATTTTTTGCCATACCATCTTGTATAATATCCAGTCTTCGCTTCTTTGTACCTTCAAAATCGAATGGTACAGGAAAACCGGATATATCAGCACCGTCATCATATATTGTCATTTTTTTGCTCATAATATTTTTCCCGATATTCCCAGCCATAAAACTTGTGCCGTCAGTAAATACCTCAGCGCCAAAGCCTATATAGACAAGCCATTCAAGTATTTCATTTACAGCAGGCGGTTCAAGGAGAACTGCATATTTACCTGGCTTCAGTCTCTTCGGTTTTTTACCTGCAACTTGCATCTTGCAACTTGCCACTGTCTTTCTTATTGCTGTTGAAAGAAGTTTATCTGTATCCAGATTTTTTATATTTCTCTCAAACTGACTTGCAAAACCTGATGCAGAAGCAGACGATATTATGAGGTTTATATTTGCAGATGTGAATGGCTGATATGCTATTAAACCATTTGAATTTACAATGCCTACCTCGGTCTCCGAAGTTAAAAAGGCGCCGCCTGCCTTCATTTCATATTTCCCCTCACCCTTCCCTCTCCACTTGGGGGAGAGGATTAAGGTGAGGGGGCCTTTGGTTTCTGATTGTAGTTGCTTGAACATTTCATCAAGCATTTTTATCTTATCGTCTGCTGTGAGATTTGCAGTTTCAAGAAAATATGTTCTTACCTCTGGATATTCGGAAGGCCCAGGCAGACTGTTAAAAAACTTTAATGGTTTTGCTTGTTTTGCCATATCAATGGCTTTTTTCTGGCATCTTCTTAAGTCATCTATATGCAGTGAGTTTGTGGATGTCATACCCAATCTTTTATCCAACAAAACCCTGAAATAGATTGTTCTGTTTGACTCTTTTACATTCTGAATTATTTCTGAATTTGCAAATCTTGTAGTTGATGCGTGGCTACCAATGTAAAGCACCTCAGCCTGCCCAGCGCCATGTTTTCTTGCCTCTCGCGTCAGACTCTTGAGTAATTCTATTATTTTGTCTCTACCTAGCATGTTCTGCTATGTGTTAAAAAGGTATAAAATCCCGCTGAACAGCAAAACCAGCATCCCAAATCCAAAATTCACTTTAACCAGATTCAGAGATAATTTTTGCAAACTCACCTTTTCTGAAGCAGATTCGGTCTTTCCAATCCTGGGTGTGAGTATTAACCCTCTATAAAAATGGATAATAACCATTCCAAAAACCAAAATACACTTTAAGAATAGAGTTGCTGTCCAATTGTTCTCAAACAATCCGATTCCCGAAAACTGCTTATTGAATCCTGCTAATGCAACCCCTGTTATAACCAGAAGAAATATACTACAGTTTGCCAACGGAGTAAATCTTTTAGAAATCTCTCCCATAAGTTTGCCTGCCTCTGCTCCCAAAACTTGCCTGGATGATGGTATTGCTATAAAAAGGATAAAGATAATTCCTCCAATCCATACAACAGTTGCAAGGAGATGCAGCCAATAAGATGTTATCAATATCAAGTCGTTCATTTTGACCTCCATACAGTTTTAGATTGGGAGGGAGGATCGGCTTTGTCAATCCACCCTCCCTCAAATCTTTATCTGCTATTTTGTCTTTACAGGCGGAATGCAGCCACAGCCACAGGAACTTTTTGTTTCGCTTTTGATTTGCGGTTTTTTTTTTCAGGCTTTTCTTTGGTTTCTTTGTTGTCCTTTGTCATTGCTATCACCTCCTCGCTTATATAAGTTTATGTATATCTACTTATATGGATGACAAAAAAATTTATCTCAATTTCACCTGCCCGCCTAAACATCCGCAGGTACAGATACGATTAAGCCTCTGTCTGCATTTTTCCAATACATCTTTATTTAAAGAATAATATATCCAATATCCTTGCCGTTTGTCTTTTACAAGACCGGCCGCTTTAAGCACCCTCAGATGCTGAGAAACCGCTGACTGTGTTATTCCTAAAGCCTCAGCCATGGCATTAACGCTCCTGGCCTCTTTTTTAAGAAGTTCAACAATCTCTATTCTCTTATCTACCGAGAGTATTTTAAATAATTCTGCCGCTTCCTTCATGGTTCACCTTTTTAAGTATATGCACATCCACTAATATATCATTTTAAACAGGCTGTCAAGTATTTTATGTTGCGCTAACATTTCACTGCCCCAATTTTTACTTTGCTAAACCTTGACGGCGCTGCCCCATGCCCAACTGATATGCTCTGAACAGGGTCGCCCTTTCCACAGCTATTCAATCCATACATCTGCCATTCTTCTTTGCCGCATATTGCATTGCATGTTTTCCAGAAATCAGGGGTTATGCCTGAATATACAGGATTCTTGAGAGGTCTTGTTATTTTACCTTTTTTAATTTCCCATCCTATCTCCATTCCGAATTGAAAATTTAATCTCAGTGTATCAATGCTCCAACTCTTATTTGTCTGAAGGAGAATACCGTCTTTTGTGTCTGCTATCAGGTCATTTAAACTGCCTTCCTGCGGTTCAATATTTATGTTGCTCATCCGTATGATTGGGATGTTGCTCCAGCCATTTGCCCTGACGCTTCCATTGGACCCCCGCTTTAAGCCTGCGAGGGCAGGCCTTTTGCCCAAAGCCTTTCCTGTCCCAGCAGGCTTTAAGCAGGGAGCTGTCTCCCTTGATGTGAGAAAATCTACAAACCTGCCATTTTTTATAATATCAATCCTTCTTGCCTTTATCCCTTCATCATCATACATATAACTTCCTGCGCCTCCTTCAATTGTCGGGTCTGCATAAATATTGACGATTTTAGAACATATCTGTTTGCCAAGTTTATCGGGCGTTAGAAATGTTCCTCCTGCAAGGCTTATCTCCATGCCAAAGGCCCTGTCAAGCTCAACTGCATGGCCTATGGATTCGTGTATCTGCAAGGCAACCTGAGAGCCGCCGAGAATAACGATCTTTTCACCTGAGAAACACTCATCTGCCTTTAAAAGCATGAGCGCCTCTTCAATGATGCGGGGCGTATTCTGTGGTATGTCCATTTCAATAATCCGCTCATATCCACCCTGCCTGAAAATACCATTGTGCGAATCAGGAAATGACCTTACCTGGACATCATCTCCGTTAATTGCTATTACCTTTATACCTGCGCCGCTTAAGAATATCTCCTGTTCAATAAAACTCCCTTCTGTATTTAAAAAGGTCTTATGCGTTTTCTGAAAATCAAGGAAGCCTTCTAGGGTGTGTACCTTTTTATATTGTTTGGAATTCTTATGCAGTGATGTTGCTTTGAGGATAGGGGAAAGTCTTTCTTCAAGAGGTATGTTGAATGGGTCAATCTGACAGGGCGCTTTATACTTAACCTTAATAGGAGGGTTTTTAGCTACTGACCCCTGACCCCTAACCCCTAACCCCTGTATTTTAGCTATTGCCTTTGCCTGAGAAAGTGCGTCATCTGCCACTTTCCTTGCCTCTGTCTCTGTTAAAAGAGAGCTTGCAGCAAAACCCCATGCGCCTTTGTATAAAACCCGTATGCCAAAACCAGTATCCAGATTATCCCAGAGCCTATCTGTCTCTCCATTTCTTAGCATTACACCCTCTGACACACACTCCTCGAGGCGGATGTCCGCATATTCAACACCGCA
>MGQA01000049.1:20416-33086 GCA_001797665.1 Deltaproteobacteria bacterium GWF2_42_12
TGTTCAAGGCAATTGATAAAATTATACTTTGTTAATGAAATGTTTGTCATAGCTGCATATATACAGATCGGCAAACTTATTTTTTTATTATGTTGCATATTATAAACTACCAGCATCATACAAACAAGTTTTTCAATTGACACTGCTTAATAAAAAAAATATCTTATTGTCATGGTTAAGAGGGTTATTGTAATAGGAGGCGGCGCTGCTGGCATGATGGCAGCGGGAAGGGCTGCTGAGCTTGGGGCAGATGTTGTATTGCTTGAGAAGATGCCACACCTTGGTATAAAACTTTCTCTAACAGGAAAAGGGAGATGCAATTTAACGAGCAGCGAGGATATGGATAAGTTTATAGAGGCATTCGGCCCAAATGGAAGGTTTCTGAGAAATGCCTTTTCAAAATTTTTTAGCGGCGACCTTATTGATTTCTTTGAATCCATTGGAATAAGAACAGCGCTTGAAAGGGGTAAACGGATATTTCCATTGTCAGGGAGCGCAAAGGATGTTGTGAAGGCATTTATAGGCTATCTTACAAAACATGGGGTAAGGATAATTACCGACACAACCGTAAAAGAGATACTCATACAGGATAAAAAAGTCATAGGTGTTAATACAAATAAAGGCACATTTTATGGAGATGCTGTAATCCTTTCAACAGGCGGCGCTTCCTACCCTCAGACCGGCTCGGCAGGCGATGGATACATTATGGCGGAGAGATTAGGACACACTATCATACCGATACGACCTGCGCTTGTGCCGCTTGAGGTCAAAGAGGCATATGTTCAAGACCTTCAGGGTTTAAGCCTCAAGAATATAAATGCGTCTGTATATCTTAATAATAAAAAGATTGCTGAAGAATTTGGGGAAATGCTCTTTACACATTTTGGCCTTTCAGGCCCAATAATCCTTACCCTTAGCAAGACTGTTGTGGATAATCTTGAGAAGGGGAATGTTCTTGTTTCAATTGACCATAAACCAGCTCTCTCAAAAGAGCAATTGGATTTGAGGCTTTTGCGGGAAATAAAAGAGCACCGCAAAAAAAATATAGATAATTTATTAAAAAACCTGTTACCTCAGAGCATGATACCTGTTGTCCTGAAATTTACTAGTATCCCTTACGATAAAAAGGCGCATCAAATTACCCAGGAAGAGCGGGCAGCATTGGTTGCCATGTTAAAAGATATGAGGTTTACTGTTGCAAGGGCAAGATCATGGGATGAAGCCATTGTCACAGCAGGCGGCATATCAACAACGGAGATATATCCAAAGACAATGGAGTCAAAGATTGTAAAAGACCTCTATCTCTGCGGAGAAGTCATTGACGTGGATGCAAAGACAGGCGGTTACAATCTTCAGGCTGCATTTTCAACTGGGTGGATTGCTGGAGCAATGGCTGCCTCCTGAACCACAGAAAACTATTTCAATACTTTCATCCCTCATTCACCCCGCTAAGCGGGGTCACCAAAGATTTTTGGTATGAGGATGTAAGGTATTACTTTTTATGCTTTCCCGCTACAATCTCCACCTGGAGGCTCGTCACCTCATTATTCTTCTGCTCTTCAATGATGACATTATAACTTTTGCGAGGAAGTCCATATGCCTCAAATTGCGCATAATCATTAATAATGCGGAAACCTTCCACCCCCTTTGGGTATACGCACTCTTTTTCAAGGCAAATATGCCATTTGACATTCTTGGCAAGTTTATATTTTACATACTGCTTCTCATCTCCTTTTTTAGCTTTCGTTTCAACAATGATAGTACTGCCGCTCGAATCCATGTCTATCAATCGCCCTTTTGTCACCATTTCTTGTGCTGTAGCTGAAATAGCAAACATTGTTAATACTGCAATAATTGCAAGACATAATTTTAATTTCATAATTAATTGCCTCCCTTCTCAATTTATGATGTTATAATTATAGCTTACTTTTGCTGACTGTCAAATCATACAATTCTCTTTGAGATATGTTTACCCAGTTAGAGAATATAATCCTCTAACTGGGTTTACTAACTAAATTGACAAAAAAAACATAATAAGTTGACAAAATTCTCTATTAATAAAAGGCTATATTATGTTAGAAAACTATAAGGAGATACTTTATGAAGGCGCAGGAAATGATAATCGAGATAATTAAACGTCTAAAAAAGGAATATCCTGAACCAAAGACTGTTCTCAATTACAAAACACCCTTTGAGCTCCTCGTTGCAACTATTCTTTCAGCCCAGACAACAGACACCCATGTAAATAAGGTTACTGAGTCCCTCTTTAAGAAATACAAATCCATGAAAGACTTTGCTGATGCTAAATTAGAAACGCTCCAGAAGGATGTAAGCTCCGTCAATTTCTATAGGAACAAGGCAAAAAATATTCAGGCTGCTGCAAGGATGCTAATAGAAAGATTTAATTCAAAGATCCCGAAGACTATGGATGAGCTCACAGCCCTGCCAGGTGTTGCCAGAAAGACAGCCAATATAATCATTTTCAATGTCTATGGCATCAATGAAGGGATTGCTGTGGATACACATGTAAAAAGGGTTGCCTACAGACTCGGACTTACTGAAAATGAAGACCCTGCTAAGATAGAAGCAGACCTGATGACTATAACACAGCAAAAAGATTGGGGAAATTTGTCACACATCTTAATATTTCATGGCAGGAAGATATGTCGGGCCAAGAAGCCTAAACATGAAGAATGCGTCCTGTATGATATATGCCCATCCAGAGATATATAAATCCTGAAACACTTAGTCTTCCCATTCAGCCCCCAAATATGGTAAAATAAGTAAAACTTAAAAGATTTAGGGGGTTCCCCATGCAAATAGAAACAACAACCACACTATATTTTAAAGACATGATCGATGCTGCAATAAAGAACCAAAATATTAAAACTGATGCAATGGTGGAATTTTATCTTGTAAACCTTTTAACAGACTTTGTAAATACTGAAAAGATAAGAAGGTTTGCGAACGAACCTCTGGTTATGACATTGGACAGGGCATTAAACTCTGGCATGAGTGAACAGCGAATTTTATTTAAGGAAATCGGCGACACAACACTCTATGTATCTGGTTTCTTCTCAGACAGTTTCAATAGAAAACTTGTTGATATAGATTATTATATAGAAATAGGCAGAATAGCCTATAATTACCTCTCTAATCTAATGAAAGATGCACGCACAGTATTTTATGATATTTACCGTGAGCTGGCAGAGAGGTTCAAAACCTTTGTTGATATACTTGTCGAAGTAAGCGAAAGAACTCGCCTCACTTCAAAAAAAGATATTCTAAGAATATATGAAAGATGGCTCCGAATGAAGAGCAAGAGGAATGAAGAGTTGCTGAGGGAATTAGGAATTGAGCCTATATACAATATAGACCATAAGATAATTCATTAATAACCCTTTACATCGCTTCTGGCTTTCTCTTGCCTATCTTTTCCTACCTATGCTACCTTTTTGCTCATGCAAAATATAAAAGACCTTACCTTAAATGATATTGAAAAGTGGTTAACCTTGCACGGCGAAAAAGCTTATAAGGCATTGCAGGTATTTGCTTGGGTATTTAATAAAGGCGTCAACTCATTTGATGACATGACTGACCTGTCAAAAGCGCTGCGAGAAAAACTTAAGGAGAATTTCTTCATCAGCAAACCAAAAATTCTTGCAACGGAAAAATCGCAAGATGGGACACAAAAACTTCTTCTGGAGTTGGAAGACTTAAACTGCATTGAATCCGTGCTAATACCAGAGGAGGATAGACTTACGCTCTGCCTTTCAAGTCAAGTGGGGTGTCCATTGGATTGCGGTTTTTGTATGACAGGAAAAGGCGGTTTTGTAAGAAACTTAAAATTGTCTGAGATAGTTAACCAGGTCTTTGCTGCCCAGAGTCTTCTCTCTGTTAATCAGAAGATTACAAACCTTGTGCTTATGGGTATGGGAGAACCTCTCTTAAATTATGATGAGGTTATTAAATTTTTAAATATAGCCATACACCAAAAAGGGCTCGGCTTTGCACCAAAACGGGTTACTGTTTCTACTGCTGGTATTGTTCCGATGATAGAAAGGCTCGGTAGAGAAATAAAGGTAAACCTTGCAGTGTCGCTGAATGCAACAACGGATGAGATAAGAAACCGTTTAATGCCAATCAACAAAAAATATCCATTGCAGATTCTACTTGATGCATGCAGAAAATATCCTGCAGCAAGAAACAGGTACATAACATTTGAATATATCCTAATAGAAGATGTAAACGACTCCATAGAAGATGCAAAGAGACTCGTAAAACTACTGCAAGGAATAAAATGCAAGATAAACCTCATCCCGTTTAACCCATTTCCTGGCGCGGAATTTAAAAGGCCGTCAGAAAAAACTATATTAAATTTCCAAAAAGTCCTTATGGATAACAATTATATTGCTATAATAAGAGCAAGCAAGGGGCAGGACATTTCAGCAGCATGCGGACAGCTAAGAGGGAAGCTGCAAAGATGAGTATGCCCCCTCACCTTCATCCTCTCACCATTAGAGGGGGAAAGGGGGTAAATTTTTAATCCGTGTAATTGCCTTTCATAAAACTATGCAATCAATTATATAAGGAGAAAACAAATGGCAAAGAAAAAGCATGAAGAAATAGAAGAACTCATACGCTGCACCATATTTCTGGAAGAGGAGCATATAGAAAGCCTTGATGAATTAGCAAAGGAATTTAGTAAAAACCTCGGGCAGAAATGGACACGGAGCGCAGTCGTAAGACTTGCAGTGGGTAATTTTTTGACAAATATGAAGAAGATGACATAAGGAGTTTATGGCGGAGGGTGAGGGACTCGAACCCCCAAGGGCGTTAGCCCGCTGGTTTTCAAGACCAGTGACTTACCATTAGCCTAACCCTCCAAATCAGTCAAGCTCCTAATAACAAACTTCAATTTCCGATTCTCTTTTCGGTAATTAAAACTTTAACAGAAACTGTTGTTTCCTGTCAACTATTTGATTAATTTCAAAACAAGATTTTAAATTGAGGTTGACAAAAAAAGTATATGATGTTAATTTTAAAAAGTCTGGTGTAAAAAAAGGGGCTGTAGCTCAGTTGGGAGAGCGTCAGGCTGGCAGTCTGAAGGTCAGGGGTTCGATCCCCCTCAGCTCCACCAGTTATATCCGAAATCCCTCGTTACCATACCTTCTGCAAAGAACCGCTAAAGCTGTATATCATAATACTCAACACCTTTCTTTTTAACCATTCTACCCGCTAACATTTTCCTGCATATCAATCACCATCTGCCTCACATTTTTCACAAAAAACTTTTTTATGGTATTCCAGTCAGGCTTCCCTTTTCCGCAATATTGCGGGCCAGGGTCAATATCTGCATCACTAAAGTATACGATTGCCTTCCCGACATTAACAGGATTTATCCTATTAACACCATACCGCTGCACCAAGTTCTCAGCAATCTTTCGGAAGGGAATATCCTTGAGGATAAAGTAGAGGTCAATAAAGTCCCTTTTTGCGCCCCTTTGCGTAACAGCCATTATTTTCATGGCTGCAATATCTATTATTCCTGCTATCTCAATCCCTCTCCAATGAACTTTTTTATCAAGAACTGGATATGGATAATGAAACATAGAAACCTTAACTCCACTAATTGTTGTAGTCAATGTGCCTTCTGTCTCCTGCTGGACAATGGGTTTTAATTTCGCTTTCTGAAGTTCTCTATACAGCGCATCTGTTGCAAATTGTTTTTCTGAGAAAAAATCTAAGTCTACAGATATTCTGTGCCCAATTTGCAGCGAGAGCGCAGTGCCGCCAGCTAAGATAAAGTTATGCTTGCGGACAACCCCTTTCAAAACACCCAGAAGTTTTTGTCCCTGAGGCAATAAGCATTTAGTATGTATAGCCAAACCATATCCTCCAGAAGTTCTTTGATTTATGAGATATTTTTCTGCTCGTATTGCATATTTCGATGATTATCTTCGTAGGGTATATTCTCTGCAGCCACTGGACAGCGTCCAATCCGCCTATCTCTAAAACCCTTTCTATGACGTATCTGGAATTTGTTTTAAGGTCAATGCTGGATGGAGCAGTATCCCAAAATAGCGACAAAAATTTATCAGGGACTTCTTTTCCTTCAGCAGTCTCTCGCATCTTTTGCATTACCTGTGGATTTGACGCAGGGCCTAAATATTTATGCACCACTTTTTTACCCTGACGATATGCAAGATAGGCATACTCTCTGCCGCCTATTTTTTTAATAAGAATTGCCATCCGAATATCCCTACAATTATATTACCAAACAATGTTGTATAAGTCAAATTGTTACCTTCAATCACAAACGCAAGATTTGAGGCAAAGCCTGTCCCTGAAAGTTTCTATCAGGGAACAAGGAAAAGATGGCTGGACAAAACGGAGCATACTCTTTTACGCATGTGAGTATTCGGACAGCCATCTTTGACGCAGTATTTGGCCAAAGATTACGTTTGTAGTTCATCCCCTCAGCACCGCCACTATCCCGCCCTTCTGCGCCACATTTACTATCTTTCTCTGGGATGCCCTGCCAAGTATGCCGAGTCCCTCTGGCGTGCCTGCCAAACCATAGACTGTATAAAACTCCTCAAACACGATTTCCCCATTTTCATCAACTGTCGGAAATGTCTTAGAAGAAATTTTTCTGTATTCCTGTGCAATCCACTTGCCGACTTCTGTGCATCCCCTATCAATCATCTCTTCCCAGTGGGACTGAGTAGTATCTCTTCCGATAATTATGCCGTATCCACCATAGCCGCGATTGGGTTTGAGGATAAGGTTATCTTTGTTCTTTCGGATATAATTTAAAAGTTCAACATGTTTGTCTTCAGGATTGTCTGTCCGTATATCCCGAATAACCTTTGTCCATGGAATATGCTTTACTATGCCTGCATCGCGCAGCGGCTTAAAAATCTTTAAAAACCTCTTATCCCTCAACACCTCCCAACAGCTCTTGTGGTCAAATTCGCCTGCTATGGATGATATAACCTGATTCTTCTTGAACGCTGTCTTAATAGCCCTGACGTGTTCTCCCTTGCCCATCTTGAACAATTCAACAAGCTCGAAATCGCGGTATATGATATCAATCTCATGGTTTTTGTAATATATCTCATCGCCCCTGAGATATAATTCCCTTGGGTCAACCATGTATGTTTTCATCTCGCATTTTTTGCCAAATGTTTTATTATAAAACTCTGCAAGGGATGGGAATTCCGTAATGCCTGATGTGAGGGTCTTATCCTCTGCGAATGCTACATTGAGACCCTTTCTTCCTATTACCTCTGCCTGATGCACGATTTCATGGCACAGAAGCGTGCGTATGTCCTCGTTTTTGTGGAGTACAATATTTTTATCTATCTCCCTGAGCCTTGGCAGCACGATACTTGCAATCAACTCCTCTGCTGTTGGCACATAATGGTTTCCTCCGACTGCAACAGAATTATCTTCAAAGAATGTAATGGTATCTTTCCAATGGGGATGATAGATGTCAAAATGGAAGTCAAGCCTGCTCCACACCCCGCGCGTCTTTTTATGATGTTTTGTCCAGGTTTCTTTTATCCAGACTTCCTCTTCTTCTGTTAAAGGCAAAATTTCTCTTATCCCTGGATGCTCAAGATATAGGTCTATGAGTTTAGACAAGGCATTTTTTATCATGAGGCAGGTTTTATGGAGATATCTTACCTGTTCAGGACTTGCAACAAGGGGAAGCAAGAGGAGGTTTATTACATCGTATCTGCCCTGTCGCTCGTAGGTAAATCCTTTCTCCTTAGAGGCGTGATAGATCTCTTTAAAGATTTCTTTGACTTCTTTTTCAGGTAGTGCAAGAAATGCATATCTTAGTTTACAGTCCCAGTGTTTTATATGAGATTTATACAATCTGGATTTTGGTCTCAACCTTTTCCAACCTCCTTCGTATCTCACACCCATTCTCACTTGGCTGAACGGTTACAGTTGAAAAAATTTATAGCACTATTTATACATGTTATCAATGCCCGAATATTTCCCCAAAAATCAATGTCTATTTTTGGGTATTTTATTTTGTAATCGAAAAAAAGGGGTCACCTATTGACTCGCTGTAGCAAATTGGGCATTTGCCGGGCTTTTTTAGCTTATCTCTCTTTTTGAACACAAAACCGCACTTATTGCATTCAGAAGGCAAAATAATCAGGCGATGAGCGCTTTTATTGAGGCTCTTTTTGATATGTTCAAGATGTCCATATACCTCTTTTTCAGATATTCGGACTTCGGCAGATATCTCTTTTGCGGAGAGGGATTGGCCGGCAAGAACAGAGATTATTTTATGGCGGACGGTGTCTTCTCTTTCAATAGGTATAAACGCCTCTTTGGGTTTCTTTTTCATATCGATGCACCCATCACCTTAATCCTCTCCCGTGAGAGGAGAGGCAAGATGGAAGGCCAGCAACTCTATCACATGAACAACCTTTGTATCAGCGCCCAACTGGTGAAGCCCGTCTTTTATCTGAATCATACAGCCTGGACAGGCTGTTGCAACAATGTCTGCGCCCGTATTTTTTATATCCTCTGCCTTACTCCTGTTTATCGCCATTGAGAACTCGTAGTTTGTGATATTAAAACTCCCTCCCAAGCCGCAACATCTGCACGGATGTTCCATCTCCTTCAGTTTAGCGCCTGACATCTCTATAAGTTCTCTCGGTTCATCTGCAATACCTTGCCCTCTTCTCAAGTGGCAGGGGTCGTGGTAGGTAACAATTGAGTTTGGAGTCAGGAGTCCTGAGTCAGAAATTGGAGCATTTAAATCCTTAAACTCAAGCTCATTTACCAGCAGTTCTGTAATATCTCTGACCTTCCCAGCAAAAATCTCCACGCGCTTTTGAATGTCATCTCCTTCGTCAGACAACAGTTCCTTAAATCTTCTCTTTAGGCCGTCACCGCATGTAGAGCAGGCTGTGGTTATATAATCAAGCTCATACTGCTCAAAAACCTCTAAATTTTTTAAAGCAAGGGATTTAGCAGTCTCTACATCACCCATGCCAAGGGCTGGCATACCGCAACATAGCTGGTCAAGAGGGGCAATAACAGATGCGCCTGCCTTTTCCAAAACTTTCAAGGACGCCTCACCGATATTGGGTAGCATATAATTGATAAGACAGCCGGCAAAAAAGCCAACTCTAGGCTGTAATGTGTTTTTTTTACTTCTGACTTCTGACCCCTGCTTAAAGCCTGCAGAGGCAGGCCCCTGACTTCTGACTTCTAAAAAGAATTTTTCTGCCAAAGGCGGCACGACTCGTCTCTCATCTATTAAAGGCAAAGGGAATCTCCTGTGCAGACCACTCTCTTCAGGCACACCCTTAAATAAAAGCCCTTGAAGCTTTGATATAAACTTCATAGCAATGGGCATAATCCGCTCTGAATCTAAAATATTTTTCAGGATAAAAGACTTTGCAAGTGGCAGACCCTTCTCCTTCGCAATCTCTGCCCTTGCGGCAAGAATGATGTCGGGGACATTCACATCATTGGGACATGCCTTATGACACGCCATGCACTGCACGCACTCATTCATCTGCTTTATAAAACCTTCTGAGAGGCTTATCTCGTTATGTAAAAATGCGCTGCAGAGCGCCACCTTTCCCCGCGCACTGGCAGGTTCTCTCTGCACCACGCCAAAGGTAGGGCACACACTCCTGCATGTCCCGCAAAGGACGCATTTATTAATCTCTTGAGAAAATTGTTCTAAGGTTTTCATATCAATTTATACTTGAGGAAATATTTTCCCTGGATTCAGAATCCCCTTGGGGTCTAAGACTTGCTTTATCTTTTTCATTACATCTATTGTAGTTTTGCTCAACTCCATGCCAACATACGGCATCTTCGTCATGCCAATACCATGCTCGCCGGAAATTGTCCCTCCAATATCCAGCACCAGTTTAAAAATCTCTCTTACAGCCTCATCAGCCATCGCAGCCTCATCTTTATCTGCTTTATCAATCATGATGTTTACATGGATGTTGCCGTCACCTGCATGACCGAAGTTGGCATTGATGAGCTTGTATCTTTTTGAAATCTCCCGAATGCCAATGATTGCATCAGGGATTTTACTCCTCGGCACTACAATATCTTCATTTATTTTATTGGGCTTTAGTTTCGCCAAAGATGGAGATATTGCACGCCGTATCTGCCAAAGCTCCTTCGCTTCCCTCTTATCTTTGGCAATTCTTACCTCTTTTGCGCCATAATCAAGGCATACCTTTTTGATAGTCTCTGCTTGCTTTTCTATAAGCCCTGAGTCTCCATCTACTTCTATTAAAAGTAGGGCCTCCATATCTGTCGAAAGCCCTGTTTTAGAATAGCCCTCAACACAGCTTACGCTGTTCTTATCCATGAATTCCAGTGTTGAAGGAATAATCTTGGAAGAGATTATCTTTGAAACAGTTTTGGCTGCATCCCGCATATTTGGAAATGCTGCAAGCATTGTCTTTGTCGCCTCCGGCAGAGGGAGGAGTTTTAGAATTATCTTTGTAACAATACCGAGTGTCCCCTCTGAGCCGACCATAAGTTTTGTCAAATCATACCCAACAACACCTTTTATAGTCTGTGTGCCAGTATTTATTATCTCACCTGTCGGCAAAACAACCTCCAATCCCATTACATAATCTCTTGTTACTCCATATTTTATGGCCCTCGGTCCCCCAGCGCACTCAGCCACATTTCCGCCAATGGTGCAAAACTTGAGGCTGGATGGGTCCGGCGGATAAAAAAGACCGAGGTCTTCAACCGCCCACTGGAATTCGCCTGTGATAACACCAGGCTCAACAACAGCAGTTAAGTTATCAGTATCAATCTTTAAGATTTTATTCATCCTTTCCAATGACACAACGACCCCGCCCTCAACAGGCAGGCTTCCGCCTGAAAAACCTGAACCAGCACCCCGCGGCACAACAGGAAAGCCTTCCTTGTTAGCCAGTTTCAAGCTTAGCGAAATTTCGTCGGCATTCTTTGGAAATAATACTGCATCCGGCAGAAACTTTTGATTCGTTGCATCGTAGGAATAACAGATGAGGTCTTCTTTGCTGGTTTGAATATTCTCCTTACCAACAATATGCGTTAATTCTTTAACAATATTAGGAGAAAGCACTCTCTATCCCTCCAATCACGCTAAGCGTGATTACGCCACGCTTAGCGTGGCAACCTTTTTAAGTGTATCACATTGGAGGGATGGGATAAAGACTTACGAAGGAAAGAAAGAAAGAGTGGGCCACCGAATTGTTTAAAAATACCATTGTTTTGATTATATTTTTATGCCCTTGATGAGAATGTCATACAGTCAGCATGGTCGCTGTGATGACCTATATTTATTCCTGCTGCTGAGCACTCTAAAGATTTATTAAACTTACATGTCTCTATCTTGCATGCGCCAACCCCTGCAATCATATCTGCAACTCCACCCTTGTTATTGGATTTATAGAATGTGTCACAGATGGGATGAAGGCCTCCGACGGTAATAGCCATAGCATGACATTCATTCTTTCTGTTGTACGAGCATTCTGTTACATCGCATTTTGAAATTCTCGGCATACTCATTGCCATATTAACACCTCCTCTTTTAATATAGCCACCCTTTCTTATGAGAAAGTATAGCTGGATTCTGATAGTTGTCAACGTAGGCAAATATTTTTTACTCGAGCATGAGCGTTTTTTAATTTTTCTTGATTATACTTTATAGCTATGCAAAAATCAGCCGCATACGTTAATATATGCAGGTAATAAGAGATATTAAAAAACTAAAAAATATTAAACCTCCCATCATTACCCTTGGGAATTTTGACGGCGTTCATATAGGACATCAACAGGTTTTAAGGGCAGTTAAAGAAAGAAGCGGGCAATTAAAACTCCCCTCAATTGTTTACACCTTTGATCCCCATCCTCTCAAGGTAGTCGCGCCTCATAAAAGCCCATTGCTCCTTACAACACCGGAAGAAAAAATAGAGCTGTTAAAGAAATCGGGTATAGATTATCTCATCCTTGCACGATTTACAAAGGACTTTGCATCCCAGCATCCACGAAAATTTGTTGCAGATATATTGGTAAAACAGTTAAATGCAAAAGAGATATGGGTAGGCCATGATTACGCATTTGGAAAGGGCAGAGGGGGGACTATAAAATATCTGAAAGAACTCGGAAACGAATTAGGCTTTCGGGTTTATGTAATCCATGCTTATAAAAAAAGGGGAGCTATTGTAAGCAGTTCAAAGATAAGGAAGTATCTCATAGAAGGAACGGTCAAGGAGGCTGCTGCCTTTTTAGGAAGGCCATATGCTTTATCAGGAAAGGTTGTTAAAGGAAGAAATATAGGCAAACACCTCGGATTCCCAACAGCAAATATCTTAGTTCATAACGAACTCATACCAAAAGACGGTATATATGCAGTCCGTGTATTTCTTGGTAAAAAAATATATAAGGGCGCTGCCAACATAGGATTTGCTCCTACATTCCATACTAAAAGACGCGCTGTTGAGGTGCATATCATAGGTTTCAAGGGAAATATCTATGGTAAAAAAATAAAGATGGAGTTTGAGGAAAGATTGAGAGGTGAAAAGGTTTTTAAAAGTGCGCGCGAGTTAGCAATTCAGATAAGAAAAGATGTTGAGAAAATAAAGAGAATATTCAAATGAATATTACA
>MGQA01000050.1:0-13364 GCA_001797665.1 Deltaproteobacteria bacterium GWF2_42_12
AAATCTTGACTTTCCTGCCAAAGAATGTAAACAATATGAAAACTATGAAAAACAAGGTTTTGATAGTAGACGACGACGAAGCCATACTATGGGTTCTTCGGCGCATGTTTGAGGACAAAAAGATAGCGATATCTGAGGCGCGGGATGGCAAGACTGCCCTTGATATGCTGAAGACGCAGGAGTTTTCTATTGCAATCATGGATATCAGAATGCCTGAAAAAGACGGGCTGGATGTTTTAAAAGAGATAAAAGAGGCTGGCTCAAAAACCCCGATTATCATCATGACTGCTCAGGGAACGATGAAAAATGCTATAGAGGCCATGAAGCGCGGGGCCTTTGACTATATAACCAAACCCTTTGACATAAGCGAGATAGAACTGATGGTAGACAAGGCCATTGAACACAAGGCCCTGAAGGAAGAGGTCTCGAGCCTGAAGGACAGACTGAAGGAAAGATGGGCTAAAGAGATAACCTTTGTTGGCAAGGATAAGACTGTACAAAATATCTTCAAGACTATCGGCAAGATTGCCCCGCAGGATGTCACGGTTATTATTCAGGGTGAAAGCGGCACAGGCAAGGAACTTCTTGCAAAACTTATCCATATCAATAGCCCGCGCAATGAAGGACCGTTTGTTGCTGTCAATTCAGCAGCTATCCCAAAGGAACTCATGGAGAGCGAGCTCTTTGGCTTTGAAAAAGGCGCATTCACCGGCGCTGTAGAGGCAAGACAGGGAAAGTTTGAGCTGGCACACAATGGAACGCTCTTTTTAGATGAGATTGGCGATATGTCTCTTGACTTGCAGAGTAAGCTTCTTAGGGCTATTCAGGAGCAGGAATTTTACAAGGTAGGCGGCAAGCAACCAATTAAAGTAGATGTGCGGATAATCGCTGCAACAAACCAAGACCTGGAAAAGGCAGTTGAAGAAAAGAGATTCAGGGAAGACCTCCTTTACAGGCTGAATGTTGTCACGATAAAGCTCCCGCCTTTAAGAAATAGAAAAGATGATATACCGCTACTTACAGAGTACTTTCTGCATAAGTTTCAGGAAGAAATGGGCATTGAGCCAAGAACCCTTTCATCAAAGGCAATAGATGCCCTTAAGGAATACACATGGCCAGGCAATGTAAGAGAGCTTGAAAATATTTTAAGACGGGCTGTGCTTTTATCGCCAAATCCTGTGCTTTCACCAGATGACCTTGCCCTTCCACAAAAAAGACAGGCCAAAGAATCACTGGAAGACATTATATATAACAGGCTTGAAGGTTTTATTAATAATATTAATATAAAAGACAAACATGAGCTTTACGATACTGTGCTCCCATTTATGGAAAGACCTTTAATAAGACTTGTCTTAAAAAAGACAGGCGGCAATCAGGTGAAGACAGCAGAGCTTTTGGGCATAAACAGAAATACCTTGCGAAAGAAGATAAAGGAACTGGGGATAAAGGTAGAGGAGTTTTCCTGAAATATTTAGCCAGAATAGCTCTCACTCCCGCAAAATTTTTCCTTCTTCAAAATACACCCTGTAATCTATAACCCCTTCTCGGAAATGCTTTGGGCGCAAATATTTCGATGGTCCATAAACAGGTTCAAATCTCAAGATATATAGCCTTCCTCCTTTAAGTTCTACCCTGATTTTAGCAAAACGACCATCTTCTGTTTTCAAGGTAATCTCATATCTTCCGGGTTTAAGCCTTAGTCGCTTTTTTAGGGCATAGTGTATCCCCTTGCCCCTTTCCTCAACTACATTAGATTCTACCTCTTCCACACCTTTGAGTTTCTCTATAAGTTCCTTGCCATCTATAGATAGAGTGAAGGCATACGGCATATCCGCTGTCCTTGGGCTGAAGTAATATGATGCCTTTTTTATATGGGTTGTTATCATAATATCTGCCTCGTCATGAGAAGGTGTAGCTGCATCTATGCCTACAATCTTAACCTCTACAGGAACAACCGCCTCTTTGGGAATCTGCTTATAACACCCTGCGATAACCAACAAGACAAAAAGTGCAATCACTATTTTTCCCATTCAAATTGCCTCCTCTCCATGCTGAAAGGTTTTTATACGAACTGCTTTTTCTATGTCATAGACAAAAACCTTCCCGTCTCCTGGGTTTCCTGTATGGGCAATCTTTGTGATAACCTCTACTATCTTATCTACCATCTCATCCTTCAACATTATCTCTATCCTTACCTTCGGGATGTAATCTATCAAGTCTTCGACCACACGGTGCTGGCCTTCCTTTCCCTTTTCCTTTCCAAACCCCCTGCAATCCGATACGGTCATGCCTGGAAATCCGGGTATTTCCTGCAATGCCCTTGTTACTGCCGATAGCTTAAACGGCTGGATGATTGCCTTGACTTCTTTCATTTTACACCTCCAATTTTCATTAAAATTCTACTCTTTTCTCCTCAAACCACCTGTAAAGGGTCGGGAGCACGATAAGTGTCAAAAGGGTTGATGATATAAGCCCTCCTACAACTACGGTTGCCAGAGGTTTCTGAATCTCAGAGCCGGGCCCTGTTGCAAAGAGCATTGGCACCAGTCCAAGTATTGCAACAAGCGCGGTCATAAGAACAGGTCTGAGCCTCCTTTCACAACCTGTTGTAATAGCTTCCTCAAGACCCAAACCCTCTTCACGGAGTTTATTTATATAAGAGACGAGCACAACTCCGTTCAAAACAGCCACCCCGAAAAGGGCGATAAAGCCGACAGATGCAGGCACGCTTAAATACTGCCCTGAAATCCACAACCCGAAAATCCCGCCGATCAATGCAAAGGGAAGGTTGAGGATGATAAGAGCCGCATACCGCAGAGAGTTGAATGTTGAAAAAAGGAGGAAGAAGATGAGGGCAATCGTCAGAGGCACTATGATGGAGAGCCGCTTCATCGCCCTCTGCTGGTTTTCAAATGCCCCGCCCCATGTGATGTAATATCCCGAGGGAATCTTTATCTGCGCTGCAATCTTTTCCTGCGCCTCTTTTACAAAGCCGCCGATGTCCCTGCCGTCAACATTGCATTCTATAACAATCCTCCTTTTGGAATTTTCCCTGCTCACCTGCACAGGGCCTTCTGATACCATCACCTTTGCAAGGGAGGCAAGAGGGATGTTGGCGCCGTTTGCTGCCTTCACAAAGATATTTTCAATTGTCTCAACGCTATTTCTTTTCTTCTCAGGAAATCTCAAAACTACGGCAAATCTCTTATCCCCTTCGAAGACCTCTGTCGCAGCCTTTCCTCCAATGGCTGTCTCTATAATCTCCTGAATATCTGCCACATTTATTCCGTATCTTGCAATCTTTCTTCTGTCAATATCCACAGTGAGATAAGGCTGTCCTGCTGTTTGCTCAATCCTTAAATCCGCAACCCCGTTGACCGTTGACACTGTCTTCGCAATCTCTTCCGCCTTTTCCCTCAACACATCCATATCATCGCCAAAGAGTTTTATGGCGATCTGGGACTTTACCCCTGATATGAGTTCATCAACCCTCAGGGCAATGGGCTGCGTGATGTTAAGCCCGATGCCAGGAATCTTTTCCAGTTCCTCTCTCATCTTTTCAATAAGCCCTTCCTTTGTCTTTGCGCTCTTCCACTGCTCCCTCGGCTTTAAGATGACGATAGGGTCGCTTATATTCGGACCCATGGGGTCTGTGGCAATCTCTGCTGAGCCTATCTTTGACACAACCGTCTCCACCTCAGGGAACTTCAAAAGCGCCTGCTGAATCTTCTTCTCTATCTCCACGGATTCGGGAAGGGAAATGCTCGGAAGCCTTATGACCTGCGGGGTCAGAGAACCTTCATCAAGTATCGGAATAAACTCCGTGCCGAGAAATGGGGAAAGGGCAAGGCTTACAATGAGCATCGCTATTGCAACTGCCAACACAATAACCCTGTGGTTTAACGCCATCTGCAAAACAGGCAGATAGAATCTCTTAATCCATCTCAAGATAAATACATCCTTTTCTCTGCCGGCCTTTAAAAATAGAGAGGAAAGCACAGGGGCTAAAGTTAAAGAGAGGACAAGGGATGCAAAAAGTGCAATGCTTATGGTATAGGCCATGGGGCTGAACATCTTTCCTTCCATGCCTTCAAGGGTGAAGAGTGGAAGAAATACAATGATGATGATTATTATCCCGAAGACTATCGGTCTTCCCACCTCTCTTGCAGCCTCAAGGATTATATGGATACGGCTCTCCTTTGGATGTTCTTTTTCTGAAATGTGTCTGAAGATATTCTCAACCATTACAACAGAGCCGTCCACCATCATGCCTATGGCGATTGCAAGGCCGCCGAGACTCATGAGGTTTGCGGATAAACCCATCCAGTGCATTGTTATAAATGTGATGAGCGCTGCCACAGGAAGGGTTGCCGCCACAATGAGGGCGCTCCTTATGTTTCCGAGAAAGATGAAGAGAACTGCAATCACAAGCACGCCGCCTTCTTTCATTGCCTTGGTTACGGTCTCAAGACACTTTTCTACAAGTTCTGTCCTGTCGTAAAACGGTTTTATCTTTATGCCGTGGGGCAGGATATTGGTTTTGTTTATCTCTTCAACCTTTTTCTTTATGGCTTCCACAACCTCTTTGCCGCTTCCGCCCCTTATCATCATTACAATCCCGGCAACAGCCTCGCCTTTTCCGTCCTTTACAATTGCGCCCTGCCGCGTCTCAGGGCCGAATTTCACATCAGCCATATCTTTTACAAAAACAGGGGTCCCGTCATGCGATTTAACAACAATATCTCCTATATCCTCTAATGACCGGATAATGCCGACGCCCCGGACAATATACTGCTCTGATGAATGTTCAATGATATTGCCGCCTGCATTGGCATTATTATTCGCTACCGCCTCAAACACCTCTTTAAGCGTTAAACCGTATTTTCTCAATTTGTCAGGGTCTATCAAGACCTGATATTGTTTTACATACCCGCCGAAGGCATTGACATCCGTAACCCCTGGGACTGTTTTGAGAATGGGCCTTACAATCCAGTCCTGAATGGTGCGAAGTTCCATCAATTCTTTTTCTACCCCATCCCCACCCTGACCCTCCCCTTGAAGGGGAGGGGATAAAAGAGTTTCCTCTCCCCTATGGATAGGATTCATACTTTCAGTCTCCTCTCCCCTCAGCGGGAGAGGATTAAGGTGAGGGGTGGTTTTTTCTAATGTATACTGATACACCTCACCCAGCCCTGTTGATATAGGCCCCATTGCAGGCTCTACCCCTTCAGGTAGTTTCTCTTTCGCTTCAATAAGCCGCTCTAAAATCAGTTGTCTCGCAAAATAAATATCTACATCGTCTTCAAAGACCACTGTTACCATGGATAAACCGAACTTTGAGAGAGAGCGGAGTTCCTGCATCCTCGGAAGCCCGGTCATCTGCACCTCTATGGGATAGGTGATAAATTTTTCGACCTCTACAGGGGAGCGGCCTGGGGTCTCTGTAATTATCTGCACCTGGATATTGGTAACATCAGGGAATGCGTCTATAGGCAGTTTTTTAAATGCGTAACTGCCTAATGCCGCCAAAAGAATAACAGCAACTATTATTAAAAGCCTCTGCCGCAGGGCAAAGGAAATAAGTCTGTCAATCATTTATTCCTCCTCCATCATTTCTTTCATTGTCTCGGATTTGAGGGTAAAGGCGCCTTTGATAACTATCCGTTCCCCTTGTTTGAGGCCTGAAAGAACCTGATGATAGCCATTTACCTCATAGCCGATTTCCACAACCCTTTTCTCAAAGGTTATTTCATCCTTTGCTATAAACACAATCGTCTTTTCTCCTTCACGCTGGACAGCGCCCTCAGGTATGGCAAGGAGTTTTTCTTTTTCAGAGGTTGAAATCTTTACTGCGGCAAACATCTCAGGCTTTAATAACCCCCCGCTCCCCCATTTATCAAAGGGGGGTGAGGGGGGATTTTCTATCTCTGCCCTGACCTTTACAGTCCTTGTATCAGGGTCTATTACCCCTGCGATGTAATCTATCTTCCCTCTGAAAACTTTGTCCGGATAGGGGGATACTGTCACAACAACACCCTGTCCTTTTTTTATTTTAGGTATATCCCTCTCTGGAATGTCAGCAATGACCCAGAGGTTTTTTAGGTCTGCGATGCTAAATAGGGGTTTTACAGGCTCTATAACCTCGCCGAGGGTTAAATGCCTTTCTATGACTGTTCCTGATATAGGCGCATATACGGCAACCCGCGAATTTATGGCATGCTGTTTGCCTATTGCTAAAATATCGTCCTCTGTCATGCCGATGAGATGCAGCTTGTCCTCTGCTGCTTTCGCCTCTGTTTTTGCAGAAAGATACTCGCCTTCCCGTCTCTGAAATTCGCCGGTTGAGATCACCTTGCCCTCAAGGATTATCTTTGCCCTTTCATAAGATTTTTCCGCCACTTCAAGATTTGTTCTTGCCTTCAGATACTGGCTCTGAACCTCCCCAAGTTCAGGGCTGTCTATGACTGCAAGGGGCTCTCCCTTTTTTACATAGTCCCCGAGATTCGCATACACCTCTACGGCACTGCCTCCTATTCTTGGCCCCACATGGGCGAGTCTTGTCTCATTTACAGAGACCTTGCCGGAAAATGTGTATTCAACAGTTAAGGTCTTCAAAGAAACAGGCTCTGTTTTTATGCCTGCCTGCTTCACGGCATCCGGGCTCAATGTAATAAGGCCCTGGCCTTCATCAGGATGTTCCTTTGCCTTTTCCTGCCTTTCCTTAACCGCTTCAACCTTTTCCTCTTTTGTCTCTTTGTTTAATTTTTCGCAGCCAAAAACAAAGGCTATAGCGAACAGGATTATAAATACCTTTCTAAAAAACATGATTGTCTTACCTCCTTATGACTAATCTGTAAACTTTATGGCTGAATCGGAACCCCGGATATCCTCTCCAACGATGCAATGGAGACCTCAAGTTCAAATAACGACTGATAATATTCCGCAATCGTTGAACGATAAACCCTCTGGGTGTCGAGATAATCCAGAAGACCTGACTCGCCCTGCTTGTAAGAAAGGTCTGCAATCCTCAATGCCTCAGAGGCCTCTTTCAAAAGCCCCTTATCAAACACCTCAATCTGGTCAAGGGCAGTAGTGTAGTTCTGATACTGTTCTGTTATTAGCCTTGATAATTCAATCCTGGTCTTAAAAATCTCTGCCTCTGCTTTTGCCAGCTCTCCCCGTGCTGTTGTAATCTCACCTTTTCGCTGATACCAGAATGGGATTGGGATGGATAAGCCGATCCCATACGCATCCTTATCTATTTCCCTATCAAAGAAACCTCTTACCGTTACATCAGGAAATATAGATGCCTTTTCCATCTCAAGGGAATAACCCTTTGCCTCCGCATCTTTTGTGGCTTTGAGGATTAAGGGGTGCCTTTCAATGGCATTGGATAAAAGCGCCGGAAGTTCATACTTCTTCTCAGGGATTCTGAACTCCCCCTCTATACCAAAATCATGTTCTAGGGAATTGCCGAGAAGGGCATTTAATGATGTCCTCGAAACAGTAAGCAAGTTGTTTGCCCTTTTGAACTCTTTCTCTGCCCTGAGCATTTCTACCCTTGCCTTTACAAGCTCAAATTCAGGCGCCTCCCCTGCCTTTACCCGAATCCCTACAGTCTTCAAAATTTCATCAACTGTTTTTAGATTTTCTTTTGCTGTCTCCAGAATCTTTTTGTCCGATAAAAGCCTGAAGAATGCCTTTTTTACCTCTGCTTTAAGCTGCAGTCGAAAATCCTCTAAATCATTTTCCAGCACCTCCACACCGGCCTCGGCAGACTTTTTCCTGTAATATCTCTTGCCCGGCCATTCTACAACCTGACCTATGCCTATGGAATATTCGCTTTTAGATTCCCCTGTATCAATAGTTTTACCGCTGTTTCCCTGAAATTCTATTTCAGGGTTCGGATATGCCTTTGCAGAGACAACCTCGCCCCTGCTCGCCTCAAGGTTAGCCTTAAAGACAGGTATTGATGGATTCTGTTCAATGGCTATAGTTAGGAGTTCTTCAAGGGTATAGACCTTATTATCCTCTTCCCCTGCATGGCTGATAATTGGGCTCAAAAAAGTAAGTATCAAAGAAAAGATAAAAATTATCCTTTTCAAGGATTAGACCTCCTCGCATTTTTTTAAACAAAGAAATAGCTTTGTGAAGATATCAGAGGACAAGGGTTTGCAATTTACGCTAAAATCGCACGCACAGATTTAGACCTGTTCTCTCTGTGTCAGGTGTTTTTAGGTTTTTAGATAAGGATTTTGGGCGGCTGAAAGATGTCAGTTGAGATCTTCCGGATAGATAATTGTGAGGCTCGGATTGCAGGCAATCCGGGCTGAAGGTAAGACAGAATTTCTGTTGAGGGAAACTGCAAGAAACTGAGATGGCATGGACACTGACAGTAGCCGGTAATAGCGTCAGGAAAAGAGGAGAGATCCTTGTTAAAATCGACAGATTTAAGTTGATGTCCATCTTGTACTGCAGGGAAGCCAAATGCAGGGCTATCCTTGACGCAGGTAAAATCGGATACCTGTAAGGAAAAGATAATGAAAAGGAAGATACTTATCGATTTAATAACATAAGCAGGTTTCATGATCTTCTCTATATCAATTTCCATTAGCATAGTCAAGGGCTTTACCATCTTCAAAGTCTATTTTTATGAATACAAACAAGCAATGCAAGTTGTCCTGCAATTATTTGAGCGTCTTAAGATACTCAATCACATCATTCAGGTCTTCCTCTGTCATCGCCCATCTCGGCATTGCGATATTAAGTTTATATCCAGGGCCCTCGCCATCAATTATAGCCCTCTTTATCAGGGTGTCAACGCCGCCGGGAATATTTTCGCCTTTTCCTTCCAGAAAACTTAGATAACCCCCATATTTTAATGCAAGAGTCTTGTATCTTATATCAGAACCTTTTATGCCAGTAGCATCCAGGGCATGACCACCTTTGCCTTCCCTTCCATGGCAGTGTGCGCAGCCTTTCACTGCCTGCTTCATCATCGGCGGACCTTCTTTTATGGCAATCGTCCCGTTTTTGCTTGTTGCGGTAAAGAATATCCGCTCGCCATTGGAAGAAAAACCGCACGCAGTAAGCAGCAATATGAACATGCAATAGCTAATAATTTTCATTTTTTGACTCCTTAAAGAAAAACCATTCATCCACTGCATCTGCATTATTAAAACCCTATAGCCATTCGTAACCGACACATACACTTAACGCTCAGCAATTCTATAAACGATAAAATAAAGTCCCCTTTTCTGCTTTTCTTGCTTATCTTTGTTTTACACGGATTCCGTCTTTAATCAAGTCACTTGGGTGGGTGATAACTATTTCTCCTTCGGCAAGTCCTGAGAGAATTTCTGCTATCAGCCCATTTCTCTGTCCTACTTCTACCTCACGGAGACGGGATCTATTGTTTTCAACGGCAAATACTGCCCATTTATCATCCTTTCGAAAAAGGGCGCTTGCTAGAACCTGAAGCACATCCTTTGCCTCCCATATAATAAATTGAGCCTCAACCCGGTATTCGTCGCCAAGGCCTTGCCAATTCTCCGGAAGTGAAGTAATATCAGCGACAACAAGCACCCGCTGTTCTTCAACGCCGAGGCTGGATATCTTTGTAAACCCGGCAGGCTCGACAATCCTTACCCTTCCTGAGAGAGGGGAATCGC
This sequence comes from Deltaproteobacteria bacterium GWF2_42_12, assembly GCA_001797665.1. Taxonomy (GTDB): domain Bacteria; phylum Desulfobacterota; class GWC2-55-46; order UBA9637; family UBA9637; genus UBA9637. Next base: position 9,672 of record MGQA01000050.1, read on the forward strand.
CGCCCCAGCGTTCAAAGAGCACAGGGGTTCCGGGTTTAATCTTTACAGCATCTGTTGAGAGGACTTCGACTCTAACCTCCAGTTTGCCTGGGTCGCCAATTTCAACGAGCGCATCTCCGGAGTTCACTACGCCTTCACTTTCCCGGTGTATTTTCAAGATACGGCCTTCAACCGGCGCAAGAATAGTAACTATCCTGTGGCGATTCTTCACCCCACTGGATGTTAAATCGAACAGGGAAGCGCGAACCTTTTCAAGCTCAGAGCGAGCCACTTTTACTTGCGCCTCAGCAGAAAGCCGGATAGATTCTGTGCGCTTTGCCTCGCTTTCAGCCTGGTCGAATGTCTCTTTTGCAACGTATCCGGCTTCATAAAGCCTTTTTATCCGCTCAAGATTTGATTTTGCATATTCTGCATCTGCTGTTGCAGCGCTGACATTCTCTTGGGCAGCCTTTAACGCTGCCTCTGCTGCCTCAACTGCTGCCTCTGCCTCTGCGCGGCTACGAGGGTCAAGCACTGTAGATCTTAAAGGCTCAAGTTCTATCAAGGGCTGACCCTTTTTTACAGGGTCGCCTGCCTCAAGCTCAATCCTGCGCATAAATCCCGCAACCGGCGCAGAAAGAATAAACCTGTCTTTTACCCGTGTCTTTCCTTCCTCTTCTATGGTAACGCTCATAGGCCCGCGCGACACCTTGACAATATCTGCAGGCACAGGTCTGGGCATAAATCCGTAGCCTATAGCAAATATTATAGCGCCTATAATAGCAACTATGGCGAGCCATCTCTGCAAATGCATATTTCTTACTCCTTTGCCTTCAAAACCTCTACCAGGTCCAGATGGTCGAGCCTGTGCCGCACAATAAGGCCTGATAAGCAGGCTGATATAACAACAACAGTGGCTGCAAATGAATAAGTCGAAAGCTCTATGATTGCAGGCACCCTGAACAGTTCTGAACTTAATGCCCTTGCTATGTATTCGCAAAGCCCCCTGCCAAGAAATAATCCCAAAGGGATGGAGGCAAGCGTAAGGATTCCAAGCTCCCCTAAAAAGATGTAAGAAATCTCTGCCCTTGTATAGCCAAGCACCCTGAGGCTTGCAAGCTCGCGACTTCTCTCAGACAATGCAATCCTTGCGCTGTTGTAGACAACGCCTAATGCAATAGTCCCGGCGAGAATGGTTGCCACAAATGTAAAAAACAGGAAGAACTCAGCCTGAAGCTCATAAAAATTTTTTATTTCATCTTCCCTCACAATAGCGCCTGCAACACGAGGCATTTCCACAAGCCTTTTGTATATCTCAGTCTGATAGAGCGAGTCAACAGTCAAATATGCGCCGGATATAGCGCTTCCCTCTTTTATGAGCCTATTCAGCGCTGTTATGTCCATATAGCTCGCTATGCCGATATATTGCTCAACGAGTCCTGCTACAGGCACTTGAACTATCGGCCTTTTCCCTTCAAGCACCTCTACTGTAATCATATCTCCTTGCCTCACGCCAAGCAAGGCTCCAAGATAGTCGCTCAATACTATCCCACTGGAAGGGACAGTAAACGGCTTCAGATTTACATCGAGCAGCACACGGAGATGGCCATCAGGTTCTATGCCCTGCAATGTAGTGCGAAAACTTTGGTGCCCAAACCTGAGTCGCACAGGCGCTGTCCTGAAGACCTCAGCATATTCAACGCCGCTTAGCCCCTGCAATTCATAGAGGGCATTTCTTGAAACAGGCTCTACAAATGTTACCGCCATGTTATCTTTTTGAGAAAGCCTGAACTGCACATTCACGATAAAGTCAACTGCATCTGATGAAAAAGTACCTGCTATAATTATGGCGCAGGAAAAGGCTATTCCGGTGATGGTGAGAAGCGACTTAATCGGCCTGCGCCCGATATCGCGCACAATAATCAAGGTAGGCTGAGAAAGCATTCGCGCAATGCCGAGGCGGTCAATGATTGTCTTTCTATAACGGGCAGGAGGCTCAGGCCGCATGGCCTCTGCAGGCGGCATAGTAGCAGCCCTTTTCACCGAATGAATAGTGCCGGCAATAGCTGCCGTTGCAGTTATAAGTGCTGCAATCAGAGCTACATTCGGCTTTAGTTCATATATCAAATAAGGAAAGCGGTAGAATTCCATATATATATTGCCAAGACCCTTGCCGAACCAGATGCCTACAGCAATGCCTCCTGCAACGCCTATGAACACTATCAGGGATACCATCTTTATATAGTGCATGCCAATAATCATGAGATTGCTGTAGCCAAAGGCCTTGAGCGCGGCTATCTGCTCACGCTGGGTGCTTACTGTTCGGCTGACGACCACATTGAGCAGAAATGTGGCAACTGCAATAAAGATTGCAGGAAATATCTCGGCGCTTCTCCTGAGCTGTTTAAATTCCTCATCTAAGAAGCGGTGAGACATCTGGTCTTTTCTGCCATATGAGACAAGACCGCCATAGTCATAAAGGAGATTATCAAGCTGAATGAGGATATCATTCATATTAGCATCAAGGGAAAGAGTCAGCGTCACATCGTTAAACGCGCCTTTCATGTCATATGCTGTGGAGAGCGCATTGCGCCCCATCCATAGAATTGCGTATCTCTTGTAGTCAGGGCTTAATGCGCCGGGCCTTGCCTGAAGGACAAATTCAGGCGACAGGGCAATGCCAACAATAACTAATCTCTCCCATTTGCCGTTAATAATAGCCCCTATCCTGTCGCCTGGCGCAAACCCATGCGCCTCTGCAAATGCCTCGCTTACGACAATCTCATCATCCTTCCACGGATCAACCAGCCTCCCTTTTCTGATATAGAGTCTGTTCAGCAGAGGCTTGCCTGTATCAGGGATTGAAATCAGCTTAGCGATAACCGGTTCAGAAAAGCCTTCTATATCAAGCTTTACGTCAGCCACGACGCGGGTTTCTACCTGCTCTACGCCAGGGATTTCTTTTATGCGTTGTTTTATGCTTTCAGGCGCCCGCTTCAATGACGCAAAGACGTCGGCAAATTCATTTTCCTGATAATACTTCTCCCTTGTCAGGTAAAGAGAGTCCATATTGCTTATCAACATGACAAATGTTGCAACGCCGCTTACGATGACAAGAACAATGGCAAATGCCTGTCCCCTCATCCTCCAGAGGTCTCTTAAAAGTTTGAGATCAAGCGCATTCATGGGGTTACCAGTGCATCTCTTTTGGCGATTTTTTTATTGTATTACTTATAATCTCTGAAATATGGCCGTTGCTGAGATGTATCACCCGATCAGCCATACCAGCGATGTCGGCATTATGGGTAATGATGAGCGTGGTTGTGCCAAGCTCGCGATTGGCCCGCTCTAAGGATTCAAGCACCAAAATGCCTGTAGGTGAGTCAAGGGCGCCGGTTGGCTCATCACAGAGGAGGACTTCTGGATTTTTCGAGACTGCCCTTGCAATGGCAACACGCTGCTGCTCGCCGCCTGAAAGCTGAGATGGAAAATGGTCGAGCCTTTCACTGAGCCCTACAATGGTGAGGGCGTCTTCAGGCTTCATTGGTCGTTGGGCGATTTCTGTGACAATGGCCACATTTTCACGGGCCGTGAGGCTGGGGATGAGGTTATAGAACTGAAAGACAAAGCCTATATGGAAACGCCGGTATTCAGTGAGCTCCCGCTCGTTAGCCTTGGTAAGGTCTTTTGCTTTATACAATACGCATCCACTGC
>MGQA01000050.1:13398-34511 GCA_001797665.1 Deltaproteobacteria bacterium GWF2_42_12
GGTGGACTTTCCGCTTCCGGATGGGCCGAGGAGCACAATCAATTCTCCTGGGTAAACCTCCAGGTCTATACCGCGCAGGGCATGCACCTTTACCTCGCCCATCTGATAGACCTTGGTCAGACCGCTTACCCTAAATACAGCTTCTGAAACCATTCTTTACTCCACCTCTATCCGATAATCCTGGCCTTCCCATGCATCTTCTATTGGATAGTAAAAGGTAAAGACAAAGACATCTCCGGATTTCAATGTTCCCCTGGGTATATCTATATAAAAAAGGTCTATCCCTGGTGGCAACAGTCTATCGTCTTGCACTGTTTCCCAGTTATTTTTGCTCCAATGGAGTATGGCTGGCGCAAACGTAATGATTCTTAAGGTATCTGATGCCTTCATCCTTTTTATAGGTTTGTTTTTCTTCCATGCAGTAAGACTACTCTTTGCCTTTTTCACTACATATCTCTTATGGATCTCATGTACGATATCGCAGCCCCTGCAGTCCCTTTTGCTTGTTAAGAGCTTTATATATTCTGCATGGGCCCATACAAGGGGTGTAGCAGCGCCAGTGCCTTTTCCCTCGAAAAGCCCCTTTTCAGGTATGTCTTCAGTATCCCACACCTGCTCTGGGATCATCCCTCCTTCGTTGGCAAAGGCCTCCATTGCCTTGAGAAAAGGATCAATATCTCCGTTTGCAATAAATTCATACATACCCCGTTCGCCAGTAAGGAGCGGCCATGCCCTGCCAATGCCTGCGCCATCAAATGGCGAGCCGTCCTCCTTTTCTCCGTATCCATCATTATTGTATCTGTTCCAGACAGGGCCAAAGGGTGTTTCAACCTTTAATAGTTTATCAATCACAGGGAGGGTTTTAAGGATATGAGGATCTTTTGGGTCCCGTATCCCGTATCTCACCAGTTCAAGAAACCCCCCATCCACTACAGCGCACTGGGAAGGAGCAGTCATAACCTCAGATGGAAGATTCTTTATAGGGAGAAATACCTGACAGGCAGTACCTCCCATATCCAGCGCCTCCGATGCTATGGAGGCTATCCTCTGATAATGCTCAGGATGCTCAGGTGATATGCATCCACAATCAGTAAATGTCCATTCCTCGATCTTCGTCTGCCAGTAGTCAGCTATTTCAAAAAAGTATTGGGCCTCTGCGAGCTCCCCCCTCTCTTTTGCAAGATGGGCTGCTGAGATAAGGCCAACGATTTCAATAGCAAGCGTTGAAGGTGAAAAACCTGAGTTCTCCTCCCACCTCTCCTGCTCTGTAATTGGACCATGTTTAACAAGGTATGTTGCAGCCTTTTTAACCATGGGATAAAATGTCTCTTTGAACATCCCCATACTATTGAGCCTCCGTGCAAGGAGCAGGGGAAATGCCACTTCGTCTAATTGAACGCCATGCCAGTATGGCCTGCCGTCAAGCCACATATTCTGTGGCCATGAGCCATCAGGCTTCTGGGTCCTCCTAAGATATTCCATGATATTCAAGGGTGCATCCATATCGCCCATTGCCATAAAGCCAAAGGCTGCCTTTACCAGGTCCCTCGGCCATACCAGGTGATAGCCGCCTGCGTCCAGATCTGATTTTGCCTCACCCCAGGGGACAGACAGAGAGGCAATAACACCGCCTTTATAGGTCTTATCTTCATGGGCCTTTAATACCATCGCACTGACATAAAACAACCTTCCTCCATCAAACCCCTCTCTGGTAAAGTCTTTCAGCCTGGCGAGATACTCTTGCCAACCCTTGATATACTCTGCCTCTATTGATTCATAATCCCTCTTTAGGGTCTTACTGGTCTCTACAATCGCCTCAACATCATTTCTGCCAAACGAGAGGACAAGGGTAAAATCATATGAATCTATCTCAGCAATCATGGCTATATGCCCATAGTCAACCTTATGAAAGCGCCAGTCCATTTTTAGATTATCCTTTAAATCCTGCCATCCGTCTGAGTAGCCGGCATACCCGCAGGACATGTTTTTGAAAGGCGCATCAGCAGTACATGCAAGGGTTATATCCTCCCTCCAGGCCACAAGATACTCTTTGTCGCCATAGTGTATGCACCTGCCAGAGTTTTCATAGCCTTTATTTTTTACATGAGGGGAAAGAAGGACAAAGAGCTGATAATCTGAGGGGCTTCCTTTTATTGCTTGAAATGAGGTCTTAATCAACAGGGACTGGCCAGAGGGGTCTGTAATGATTCGCTTGATAATCCTGTATCTGCCGTTCTTTGCAGTATTGGTTATTCGATATCCGAAGGCCTTTGGGTCAAGATACTCAATCTTTGATACAGTATCTCTTTTCTCTTCATCAATAAATGATTTGCCATCAGTTATGAGAAGCTGAAGGTCTTTGATATTTGCGGTATCTATTGTTGGATAAAAGACCTCTGTGACGATCCCGTTTGCGATGGTAAACCATACCCTCGATATATCATTCCTGGCTGTGCCAATGCCCTGTTTTGAGGCAGGGGACCAGTTGGGAGGAAGACCTGGTTTTCCAAAGGGTATTTTTGAGTCAGGCATGGCTCACCATTGGCTCATGATTTCATTCTCTTGAATTTCCCTGCTGCAGCCTCATCTATCAGCCACAGCAAATCTCCATGAACAGGCTGTACAAGTCCTGCTGGATAATTTTTTCTTCTTTCGTTATCTACTAAGATATCATTTAAAACCCGCATCTTTGATTGACCTGATACGAGTAAGAGGATGTGTCTGGCATTATTCAGTACAGAAAGTGTAAGGGTTATCCTGTTCATTTTCTCTGCATAAACCGGAATAACAAGCCTCTCTTTTTCATCCAACGACTTTGAACCCGGAAAAAGTGAGGCCGTATGACCATCTTCACCCATGCCTAAGAGGATAAGGTCAAAGATAGGCAATCCGACACCGAAGAAATCTTTGAGCTCATCCTCATAATCCTGTGCACCTTTTTCAGGTCCAAATTCGCCCTTTATTCTATGTATATTCGCATCAGGAATAGAAATCCTGGATATGAGATGGTCGAACGAAAGCCTGAAATTACTATATTCGCTTTCTTTTGGAACACATCTCTCATCTACCCAAAAAAAATGGATTTTGCTCCATTCTGCATTACCACGATATCTGTCAGAAGAAAGGAGAGCATAGAGTTTTTGGGGAGTCGAACCTCCTGAAAGGGCAGCAATAAATCTTCCCCTTGTTGCAATGCATTCCTTTGAGAAATTTATAAAAATTCTTGCTGCCTCATGGCTTATGGCATCTATGTCTGGAAGTATCATACCTGCCATGCTGCCCCTTGGTTATAATGGCCTCCACCTTCGGCCATCTCTTTCCATTAATAGTGCAGCCTCATCTGGCCCTGAAGAACCTGCTGCATAATTGGGAAATTTTTCTCTTTGAGCAGTAGATTCCAACTGTTGTATTGCAGGGGTGAGAAAGGCCCAGGTCTCCTCTACCGCATCTTCTCTTACTGACAGCAGGGAATCACCGTGCATGCAATCCAGCAATACCCACTCATAGGCATCTAAGAATATTTCGCCCTCGTATGAAAAATCCATAAGCACTGGCCTCAGACAGACCTTTGAGCCAGGCTCTTTTGCCTGAAATACAATGTTAATGCCTTCATCTGGCTGGACCCTGAGCACCAGGGTATTCGGCTCAATAGGTTCATTGAGGAGATTTGAAAACATCATGTGGGGCACAGGCTTAAATTGTATTGAAATCTCTGTTTTCCTGGTCGAAAGCCTTTTACCTGACCTTAGATAAAATGGGACACCCTTCCATCTCCAGTTGTCAACAAACACCTTCATGGCAGCAAATGTCGATGTGGTGGATTGTTTGGCAACCCCATGCTCTTCTCTGTACCCTGCAACAGCCTTCCCGTGAATCTGGCCCGGTCCGTATTGGCCGGTGACAACATATTCGTCGAGCCTGTCAAGGGGAAATGGCCTCATGGAACGGAAGACCTTGACCCTTTCATCCTTTACAGGATTTGCCTCAAATTTCACCGGGGGCTCCATAGCAGTCAGAGTCAATAGTTGGAATATATGATTCGGGAACATGTCCCTTATCACACCAGTCTGCTCATAATAACCTGCCCTGAGTTCGATGCCGATGGTTTCTGCAACGGTTATCTGGATATGGTCAATGTATCTATTATTCCAGAGCGGCTCAAAAATCGAGTTGGCAAAGCGAAACATCATAATATTCTGCACTGTTTCTTTTGCCAGATAGTGGTCTATTCGATAAATCTGATGTTCTTGAAATGATTTTTCCAGAATACGGTTAAGTCTCTTGGCTGAATCCAGGTCTTGTCCAAAGGGTTTTTCAACCACAATGTGGGTAAATCCCATATCTTCGCCGGATAGGCCAGTATTGCCGAGATTAACAACCACATCTTCAAAGACAGAGGGAGGGATAGCAAGGTAGAAGATTCGGTTTTTGCCTGTCTGATGTTTTTCTTCTAACAGAGGAAGCTGGTTTACCAGAGACTTAACATAGGATTCTGATGAAGAATAATCCAGGGGTGAATAGTACATCTTTTCTGCCAATGCCTTCCACGAAGATGAATCAAAATCCTTTGTAAATACCTCTCTGACTGCAAGGAGCATATCTTCCCTGAATTTTTCTGCGCTCATCTCCATGCGCCCTGTCCCAAGGATAAAGAAGTTGTCAGGGAGTAAACTATTTTTATGAAGCTGATACAGTGAAGGGATGAGCTTCCTTTTAGTGAGGTCTCCAGACGCGCCGAAGATAATGAGACAGCAGGGATTGGGAATCTCTATTTCACAGCCGTATATTTGTCGATATATCGGATCCGTCTGGGAAATTGAAACTTCTCTATCTGCACGAGGGCTCATACTTTACCCATTTTTGAGCACATTCAGGATTTCTTAGTCTTACTTCTCTTCGATACAACGCCTTTTCTCTTGCCAGCCTCTAAAACCGCATGACCGCCGAATTCCCCTCTCAAGGCAGCCAAAACCTTATCTGAAAAGGTCTCAGCCTTTCTTGAGCGAAATCTTTGGAAGAGCGCTGAAGCAATCACTGGCGTGGATACAGCCATATCAATGGCCTGCTGCACTGTCCATCTACCCTCTCCTGAGTCTTCCACATATCCAGCAATGGAGGAAAGGGTCCTATCTTTCTTAAACGCAGATTCTATTAGCTCAAGGAGCCAGGACCTGACAACGCTCCCCTGGTTCCAGAGATGGGCTATATTCTCAAAATTTAAACTATTTCGATATGGCGAGGCATTCAGAATCTCAAAACCCTCTCCATACGCAGCCATCATGCCATACTCAATACCATTATGAATCATCTTCACAAAATGTCCTGCACCTGTATCACCGCAGTAGAGATACCCGTCTTTTGGCGCAAGGGTTTTAAAAACAGGTTCAAGGTATTTATAAATCTTTTTATCTCCTCCAATCATAAGGCAATAACCGATTGTAAGCCCCCATATCCCGCCGCTTACTCCCACATCCATATAATGGACCCCATACAGTTGTAACTCCTTTTTATGACGGATATCATCCTTATAAAAACTGTTCCCACCCTCTATAATAATATCTCCATTCTGGAGAAGGCCACTGAGCCTTTCTATATGCTCGTCAATTGGTCTTCCTGCTGGGAGCATAAGCCAAACAGCACGGGGAGGTTTTAACTTTTCTACCAGCTCTTCAAGGGAGTAAGCTCCTTTTGCCCCTTGTTTAACCGCATCCCGTACTGGCTCTGGTGAGCGATTATAGGCAACTACCGCATGCCTTCCTTTAAGGAGCCGCCTTGTCATATTCATCCCCATCCTTCCAAGCCCGATCATTCCTATCTGCATATACCATCCTCGCTTTTATTTAATCAAAGAATTCCAATCTTCTGAAAACCTCTCCATCCCCCGTACGGTTAGATCATGGTGGATATCGTACTTATTCCATTTTTTTGTTAAATCAATCTGTCGGTAAGGGATAGATTGTAATTTGCCGGAATCATAGACATACTCGTTTCCTGGCATGGGAATCCCATTTTTTGCCCATTCCTTTAATATGCCAAAGGGTGCTGTGACAATGTCTGAACCGAGCTTTATAGCATATAATAGATGGTCGAGCTTTCGAACGCTGGCTGTAAGCACCTCAACATGACCATCACCCTTTTGAAAAATCGCGAGGATATTGGCTATGAGGTCCATTCCATATAATCTCCTCGGTCTCATGAGGATTGCCGCCATCTAAAAATATCCTTGTTTTAAGGCCTTCAGGTCTCATAGGAGTTCCTTTACCTTTTGGATAATTGCCTTTTTTGAAATCCCCTCATAATCAAGGAGTTCCTCTGGTTTCCCGCTCTTTGGCATCTTTCGTACTGCAAGTGAATGGATAGGGATAGGAAACGCAGCCAAAGCACTCTTTATCGCCTCTCCCAGACCGCCTTCTGCAAAATGATCTTCTACTGTGATGATTGCCTTAGTTGACCTCACAGCATCAGAAAGGGTTCTCTCATCAATTGGCTTGATGGTATAGAGGTCGATTACGCGAATAAAAATACCTTCCTTTTTTAATTCCTCATATGCTGCGAGCGCCTCGTGGAGCGTTACACCTGCTGCAATAACTGTAATGGTATCTCTATCACTTGCTCTTAAAACCTTACTGCCGCCAATATAAAATCTCTCATCATTATCGTATATGACAGGAGTGTCCTTCCGTGTGGTGCGAAGATAAATGATCCCCCTCTGTTGTGCGACCTCTTCTACCAATCTCTCGGTTGATACTGCATCTGATGGATAGAGTACCACACTGTCGAGGATTGCCCTGAACATGGCAATATCCTCAAGCCCCATTTGAGAAGGGCCGTCTTCACCAATAGATACACCCGCATGGGAACCGACAAACTTGATATTGGCATTTGAATATTGACTCATTCGCATATGATCAAAGGCACGGGTAAGGAATGCAGCAAAGGTAGAAACAAAGGGTATTTTGCCACGACAGGAGAGGCCCTGGGCTGCCCCTACCATATTCTGCTCTGCTATATACATCTCAAAAAACCGCTCAGGATATCTTTCTTTAAAGATTTCCGAAAATGTTGAATTACTCACCTCAGCATCCAGAACCACCATATCCGGAAACTGTGGGAATATCCTTACCAATGCATTTCCGTAGGCCCTTCGTGTAGCAACGGGCTTGTCTGTTGGATAGAACATTTCCTTTGCCTTCTGAGGTACTTGTTTTGCAGGCCTTAAATCCTCTGGTTTTGTTATCTTTCCCAGAATTGATGTATCCGTTGTTCCTAATTCCTGTAACGCCTTAGTCAATTCCTCTTTTTTTAAAGCCTTTCCGTGCCAGGTATCTCGATCTTCAAGAAATGAAACCCCTTTCCCTTTTATGGTTTTGGCAATGATCATTACCGGCCTGCCCTTCATGCTCAGCGCCTTCTCATACGCTGAAAGACTTTCGGACAGGGAATGTCCATCAATAACAATAGTTTCCCATCCAAAAGAGGAAATCCTTTTCTGATACGCAGTAAGGTCATAGCCATACATAGTTTCTCCCCGCTGTCCCAGACGGTTGACATCGAGGATACCTATTAAATTGTCCAATTTATAATGCGCTGCAAGCTGGATTGCCTCCCACTGAGAACCTTCGGCCATCTCGCTGTCCCCTAAAAGGACATAGGTTCTGTAGGGAAGTTTATCAAGATATTGTGCATTCAGCGCCATTCCAAAACCGATGGATAACCCTTGTCCAAGGGAACCTGTTGCAGCCTCTGCATAGGAAAAGGCAGGTGTAGGATGCCCCTCTAAATGACTTGTGAATTTTCTCAGGGTCTTAAGTTCCTGCTCACTCACCTTTCCTGCAGCAGCCCATAAGGCATAGAGGAGCGGTGAGGCGTGGCCTTTAGAAAAGATGAGGCGGTCGTTGTTTGGGTGTTTCGGATTATCTGCGTCGAACCTGAAGGCGCCTCCAAAAAGCAGACCTGCCATCAGTTCAACTGCAGAGAGGGATGATGAAGGATGGCCTGAACCAGCCTCAGTTGTGGAGATAAGGATGAAGTAACGGATCAGTCTGGCTAATTTTTCGATCTTTGCTATATCGACCATTTTTAGCAAACCAATTCTTTAATGCATAGAGGACAACTGACCAGAGGCTGCGAAAACTTTTCCTTATCTCTTATAAAAAACATCCTTTAAAAGAAAAACGCCTGCTGTGAAGATTCCGAGGAGTACGAGCGCAATCCCCGGCCCTGCAATCATTGTTACTGACTCCTCTGCTGGGCCAGGGCCAAAGGACGGGGTTCTATAGCCCATGACAATCCATGCAAAAGGATAAATTATTCCTCCGAGGCCGGTAAGAACAGGCGCAATATTTTTTATCTTCTCAGGCGCACTGGTAAAGGCAAGGATAAGAGAAATTACAATTGTAACAAGACCCAACCCCATTGAATGGATATGGCCTCTTGTAAGTCTCTCATGCGCCATTTCCATTACTGGGCTATCATGTTCATCCATAGACTTCTTTGTCCCTTCCATTGCACCATGCTGATGTTCCTCCATTCCCGGCATATCCATCATTTGTTCATCATGACTCTCCCCAGAATGTGCATGGGCAGTTGCAGGCTCAATGAGCTGGATTAGACTTTGCGCTTCCTCCGACTTTACAGCTCTTTCTTCAAGGGTTTTATGTATCTTATCGTGACCGAGCACAAGATAGAATGCCCAGCCAATGCCGAAGATAAGGCCGAGAAGACCGATTAAGATTCCGAACCGAACTGGTTTAATGAGTTCTGTCATTTGTTCTGCCTCCTATGAGTACTGATTACACAGAAATGTCATTGCGAATGAAATATGAGATTGCCACGCCCTTCAGGCTCGCAATGACGTCTGTGTAATCCATTTTGTAATCTGCGTAATCCTATTATCTACTATCTTTCAAATTCCTTATCAATCATGCTCTTTATCGTCTGTATATCCTTCCCTTCTTTATGAAGCTCAAATGCCCTTATTGCCTCATTCTGGCACACGTCGCAGAAGGCAGCATGCTTATCAGTATAGCAGGATAAAAGACTTTTGTGTCCTGAGTGCTTCTGACAGTGGCAGTAACAGTAGATATTGTCCAGAACCTCTGGTATCTCGTTTGCAATATAGTATGTGTATGCTGTCTTGCCATGAAAAAGCTCTGGTGAAAGCAGTGGTCTTTTCTCTCCACCTATAGGACTGGCAGCCATTGATGATACAAGCAGGATAGACCATAACAATAAACTCATGCTTATTGTAATCCCCATAACCGCCACCCGTCTTTTTAAGTTTCTTCCCATCGTATCTTTCCCTCCTTTTATAACTGATTACACAGATTTTTGAAAACGATTCCACAGATAAAAAAACTCTTTTTATCTGAATCTGCGTAATCTGCTTTTATAATCGGTGTAATCATAATTTCTCCTTTTCTTTCTTAATATATTTATCAGGTTCTTTTTTGAACCGCTCAAGGCATCCCATACCGCAAAAGTAATAAACCTTCTCATGGTATGTATAGGTAGCCTTTACTTTATCCACTCTAAGCATCATACCACATACAAGGTCTTGGGTTAAAGAATCTTCTCCCATGTTTAACCGCCCCTCCTCTGAAAACTATTGTATATTGTAGAGAATATAATACCTGTGACAACAGACGCAACTGTTATATTGATCAGGCCGACAAGGATATTTACCATCCTGATTGGTTTTTCTGATGCGATAATCGTAAGGTCTATACCGTGAAGCCATGTGTTAAAAAACTTAAGTGTACCAATTGGAAAAAGCATAAATGCAGCAGCACATGCAATGTAAAGAACCGCTGATGTAATTGCAAGACTTAAAGACACAACCTTTGTATTTAACATACCTCTCCCTTTCTGCATCTACACCAGACACAGAGGCAGTTTTCGCTGTGGCACCCTTTATCAACAAGCCTGCTTTTATACACTATGCCTGCAACTGGATAGATGAGATTTTTCACCAGCGACGGCCTGTACTGCCTTCCAACCTTCTTGATGGTATTGCCCCTGGCAAGCCTGTTTATAAAATAAGTATAGCCTCTGTTTCCTAATTTCTCAAATAAAAAACGGTTTACAAGTGATGTTTTCTGTATCGGTATGAGATTTTCTCTAATCAATTCTTCATAGTCTTTATTCTCGATCATAGCCCTTGCCGCAAGAAATCCTGAAATCATCGCATATCTCATGCCGAATCCCCAAAGACAATCCTGAAGCCCTGCTGCCTCACCAACATAGTATTTTCCGTTTTCAAATGCAGGCTTGTCAAAGAAAAAATTTCCATAGCCGCCAAACTCCTTTGCATCAATTATATCAAGATTAGGAAAAACCTTTTTGAATGTCTCAACGGTTCTTTCAAAACATTCCCGCTCGCTTGTAAAATCCCTGAACATGCAGGTCGCCATAGTCGCCTTTCCTTTGTGGATTAAAAGATACGCATAGCCCTTCGGCGCAAGCCTGTCATCAAGAATAGCTGCTGCAATATCTTCCATATTTGTATTAAAGACAATCCCCTTTGCAATTGCGTCCGCTGCCCTTGGCCCTATGCCAATAATGCCGCCTTTTTCAAGTTTGTCAACGCGCCTGTTAAATACGATTTCAACGCCAGCTTCAATGGCCTGCTCCATCAGGCCGTAGTCAAGGCAACCGGGCGCATGGCCACGTTGCACAAGATAAAATAACGGTCTTTGCGACCGGATAATCCGCTTATTAAAATTTGCATCAAATACGGTAAGTTCGCTATATGGCTGACAGGTATAATTTATTTGGATGCCCAATCGTTCCAAAAGAACAGCCGCATCCTCTTCCGAGCTCCAGTTCTCAAGCCCCTGAAAATCGCCGTGAAACCGATGCCCGACATCAGGCTTTTCTTCGTAAACTGCTACCTTATAATCAGCCTTTGCAAGATTTATTGCTGCCACAAGCCCTGCTGGGCCTGCGCCGATTATTTCAATTTCCTTAGTCATTCCTTCCAATCAACCCATTAAAAAGATTGTAAAGCGGCACAAACACCAGTGCAATATAGATGCCATAAAGAAAACTTTCGATGACACCCAGAAAGAAACTCCCCCATGTAAGCCATTTAAAGCCCGGCAGGAGTCTCATCCACGACTCATACATTCTGGCTTCAGGGAATATCAGGTCATAGACAACACAGAGTATAAATGTTATGGAAAGAAAAGAGCCGAGAGACAATCCAATAACTTTGATATTGAGCGGTCTTGTTATATCCATAAAGCCCTCCTATGAAAAAATTGATTACACCGATTTTGAACATATGATTACACAGATTTGAAATTATTTATCTGTATCTGCGTAATCTGTTTTTTATAATCTGTGTAATCACCGTAGCATCTCTTTTTTTTAACAGCGCCCCCTTTTCTTTTCCCCTGTCTCTGCCTCGCCATGCCCTTCATGCCCTTTGTGTCCTTCATGTTCTCCCTGCCCTTGCCCTGAACGTCCATGCGAGTGCCCACCTCCGCCGCAACAGCCTTTCATCATGAAATAAAACAATAAACCTATTACTATGAAATATATTACTGTCTCCATACATCCTCCTCATCCTTTAATCCAGTCCTTCTTTTCTCCTTGCAGATATTTTTCCTGGTCTTTTTCAAATCTTTCTTTGCACCCCTTCCCGCAAAAGTAATAGGTCTTGCCTTTGTATTCTGTCTTTTCAACCGCCTTTTCCTCGCTAACTGTCATCCTGCAAACCGGGTCTGTTGCCATAAGCACCTCCTTATTTCCCAATCTTTGGAATAAACATCGGAACTTTTTCCATATACTGTTTATACTCATCCCCGAATATCTTAATCATCTCTATCTCTTCCCTTTTTGACAAACGGTAATATACAAAGACAAGCACAGGAAACATCAAGGCTGTTATGACAGTAGGCCACTGGATAAGCATACCTATCATGATGAGAAAAAGCCCTGAATATTGAGGATGCCTTACATACGCATAGGGTCCATCTGTTACGAGACTATCCTTTGCACCGTGTATCAATTTCCATCCTTTCCACATTATTATAAAGCCTATAATTGTTAAACCATTGCTTATAAGATGAATGACTGTCATCATCAATGCCCCGCCGCCAAGGAATGTAAGCCAGAGATGGCCGCTGGCATGGGAGAAGGGATTTAACACAGGATATTGGCTGCCGAGAATTGCAGTCAGGATGTAAATCGTCAAAGGAAAGCCGTACATCTCTGTAAACAGGGCAACAAAGAATGCAATGGTTACGCCCATTCCTCGCCACTCTCGTTTTTTAACAGGGGTTAGAAAACTCAGGATAAAAAATACAAAGAGGGCAATATTGACTATGACCAGCGACCATACGCCATAGGCATAAGAAATATCTTCACCGTGCATGATTTATCTCTCCCGTTCAAAACGCGGTATAAAACGAGGCACCTGCTTCATATATTCTCGGTAATCTGGCATACGCTGAACGAGGTCTATTTCCTCCAGCCGAGCCTGAACATCAAGCCATATTACCCCCAGAACGCAGGCAATTACAAAAACCAATGTTGGTTTAAATAATCCAATTCCAATAATAATCAAAAAACCGCCGGCATATATGGGGTGCCGCACATAGGCATATAAACCATGCCGCACCAGCGTATCCTTTACAGACGGCATGTGCGTGCGCCAACCAAGTTCAATGTGCCCCAATATAAATGGGATAGAGCCTATAATTATCAGGAATACTCCCATGAGCTTGAAGGTTATATTGGAATCAAATAAAAAGGGTGATGGTGCAAGCCATGCGAGGACAAAACCGGTAAACCATGAAGGAATGCCGAGGAGATTCCTCAAAATAATGGTAGCAATCTGGCCGCCCTTTTCACCCCAAAGCTTAGAGTAATAAGCAGTAAAGGCGCTGGCGCCGACTAATGCAAATCCTGTTACTATGAAAAATAGCGCTCCACCCATGCCTACTGCGCCAAGATATATAATCGATATATATGCTGCAAGAAAGGCTAATAAAAGATAGATTACTGTATTCATATCTATCACCTCCCTGAAAGATAATCGATAGCTGCAAAGAGTCAACGTGCCAGAGTATCAGAGTAAAAACTTTGACTCTATAATACTTTGACACTTATTAAGGAGAGCACAAAATAGTTTGCATTTATTATGTGCTAAACACCCCAATTCGTCATTCCCGCATGTATGTAGCGGGAATCCATTATGATTACTCTGGATGCCCGATAGAAGCATTCGGGCATGACGGAAAAGGCGATGCTTTTTGGAACAACGCAAATGTAACCTGTATTACGCTCTTATTAGTAATTACCTTTATCTATGGCTCTATCTTCTTGACTCTCCATAGCTTCCTTACAATCGTCTTTTTCATGCCCATCATGTTTGATAACCTGCTCTTCTTTAGGACATTCCTTATCATGCCCTCCCATCATCCCCTGATGGTGTCCAAAAACAGAAAATCCAATAATCATAACGAGCATCATTATTCCCATGAAAATTTCCATTATACCCTCAGCAACAGGGGCGGCCCGAAGGCAGCCCCTGCACAGCATTACATCCCTTTCTTTTCTTCCATCTTCTTCTTTTTCATCTCTTCGCGTTTTTCCATCATCTGCTTCATCATTTCATCATGCATCTTCATCATCTCATCCATCCGCTTCATCATCTCGTCGAGCCTTTTTTTCTGGGCATCGGTTGGCGCATGGGTCATATCCCTCATCATCTGCATCATATCCTTCATCATCCCCATCATATCCTGCATCATCTTGTGACGCTCTTCCATCATCTTGCCGCCCATCATCATTCCGCCTCCCATCATGCCACCGCCCATCATGCCGCCTTTTTCACCGTGCTTTTCATCAGCAAACGCAGGCATTGCCATAAGCGAAACCAAAAAAACTGCTACAGCAACTGTCTTTAAAATACTCACCTGTATCACCTCCTTTCTTTTAATTTTTCTGACTACACAGATTTTGAAAAACGATTACACCGATTTTAATCTGTGTAATCTGTACTTGATAATCGGTGTAATCAAATCCCCTTATTCAGGACTCGGAAGTAATGCCGCACTACCCTTTTCTCCTGTCCTAATTTTTATTGCCTCGTTTACATCAGAAACAAAGATTATTCCATCACCTCTGTGGCCTGTATATGCCGTTTCTTTTTCATTTTGCATTTTTCAATTTGCACTTTGCATTTCCTTCTTCATCCCCCATCCCTTCCACAATGCATATATAGCTGGAATTACTATCAACGTTAATATGGTGGATGAAACCATTCCCCCTACCATAGGCGCTGCGATCCTTTTCATTACCTCAGAACCGGTGCCTGTGCCCCACATGATGGGAAGAAGCCCTGCCATGATTGCAATGACAGTCATCATCTTTGGCCTCACCCTTTCAACCGCACCCTCAATAACTGCGTTGTAAATATCTTTTATTGTCATTGTTACTCCTGACTCCTGACCCCCGATAGATGCATTCGGGGGCAGGCTCCGGACTTCTAACTCTTTATATGCGCTATCCAGATATATCAGCATCACAACCCCTGTTTCAGCGGCTACACCTGCAAGGGCAATAAAGCCTACGCCAACCGCAACACTCATATTATATCCTAAAATATACATAAGCCAAATGCCGCCAACCAGAGAAAACGGCAGAGAAAGCATGACAATCAAACTCTCTGTGATATTGCCAAAATTAAAATAAAGGAGGAGGAATATGATAGCAAGGGTTAACGGCACAATGACCTTAAGTTTTGCATACGCCCGCTCCATATACTCATACTGGCCGCTCCATGCAACATAATAGCCTGGAGGGAATTTTACATTTTCCAGAACAGCCTTTTTTGCGTCTTGAACATAGCTGCCGATGTCCTTGTCGCGCACATCTACAAAGACCCATGTGTTAAGGAGCGCATTTTCTGTCTTTATGCCTGCTACACCCTTGCTGAGTTTTATATCTGCCACCTGCGAGAGCGGGACATGCTGACCCATCATGGTTGGGACAAGCGTCCTGCCAATCTTATCAACATTATCCCTTAACTCCCTTTTATAACGGACATTCACAGGATAACGCTCCAGACCCTCTACGGTTGTTGTGATATTCTCTCCACCAATGGCAGACATAATCACCTGTTGGACATCCTCAACCTTCAGCCCGTATCTCGCCGCTTCATCCCGTTTTATCTTTATATCCACATAGTATCCGCCTATAATCCGCTCTGCGTAAGCGCTGGCTGTGCCGGGAACCATCTTTAGGACTGCCTCAATATCCACTGCCAATTGTTCAATGGTCTTCAAATCCTTTCCAAACACCTTCACGCCGACAGGCGTGCGTATGCCTGTTGCCAACATATCAACTCTGTTCTTTATGGGCATTGACCACTGTATAGGGATGCCCGGCATTTCAAGGGCTAAACTCATCTCAGAGACAAGTTTATCCACAGTCATGCCAGGCCGCCACTCGCTTTCAGGTTTTAAGTTTATTGTTGTCTCAAACATTTCCAGCGGCGCAGGGTCTGTTGCTGTCTGGGCGCGGCCCACCTTTCCAAAGACCTGCTCCACCTCTGGAAATGATTTTATAATCCTGTCTGTTGTCTGGAGAATCTCGTTTATCTTTGTGCTTGAAACGCCGGGAAGCGTTGCAGTCATGAACATAAGAGAGCCCTCATAAAGTGTCGGCATGAATTCACTGCCGAGTTTTTTAAAAGGATATATGGTTGCAATCAGCACGGCTATTGCAATAAAAATGGTGGTGAGCTTTGCCTTAAGCACAAGATTTATTATAGGCCTGTATATCCATATCATGAATCTGGCGAGGGGATTTTTTGCCTCTGGCATGATGCGACCCCGTATAAAAAAACCCATAAGCACAGGCACAAGGGTAATAGATAATAACGCAGAGGCTGCCATGGCAAATGTCTTTGTAAATGCCAGAGGCTTAAAGAGCCTGCCTTCCTGCGCCTCCAGGGTGAACACAGGCATAAACGAAACTGTAATGATTAAAAGAGAGAAAAAAAGCGGCGGCCCCACCTCTTTTGCAGCATCAGCAATAATTTGCCATCTGTCTTTGGAGCGAGGCAACCGTGTTGCCGTTTCTACGCCGACACGGTCGGCTTGCTCCACATCCTGACTTCTCTCTAAGTGTTTATGCGCATTCTCTATCATTACAATAGCGCCGTCTATCATAGCGCCGATGGCAATGGCAATCCCGCCGAGGCTCATAATATTGGCATTTATCTTTAAATAATACATCACAATGAAAGAGATGAGGATAGCAACCGGAAGCATGAGAATAGCAACAAGCGCAGAACGGAAATGGAGGAGAAAGACAATACAGACAAGTGAGACAATGAGGGATTCTTCGATAAGTTTTTCCTTGAGAGTCTCAATTGCCCGATGAATTAAATGGCTTCTGTCGTAGGTGGTTATGATTTCCACCCCTGGCGGTAGTCCTGGTTTAAGCTCCTCTATCTTCTCTTTGACCGCATCAATCACATTCAGGGCATTTCCGCCAAACCGCATCACAACAATGCCACCGACTACCTCGCCCTCTCCGTCTCTTTCGACAATCCCCCTTCTCTCATCAGGCCCGAGTTCAACCCGTGCCACATCCTTTATCCTGATGGGTGTTCCTGCCCTGTCAACATTTAAAACTATATTTTCTATGTCAGGGATATTCTTGATATAACCTAGTCCCCTGACCATATACTCCCGCTCTGTAAGCTCCACAACCCTTCCGCCCACATCCATATTTCCCATCTTGATTGAGTCAACTACCTCTTTCAACGAGATATTATGGGTAAGAAGCCTGTTGGGGTCAATATTTACCTGATACTGTTTTACAAACCCTCCGATGGACGCAACCTCTGAAACCCCCGGCACTTTCGTGAGCTGATAGCGGATATACCAGTCCTGAATGCTCCTCAGTTCTGCAAGGCTGTAGCCTTTGCCTTCTATAGAATATTGAAAGACCCATCCAACGCCTGTAGCATCAGGGCCAAGGGCTGGGGTAATGCCTTTAGGGAGTTTACCTGAGGCAAAATTCAGATATTCCAACACCCTTGACCTTGCCCAGTATATGTCTGTGCCATCCTCAAAGATGATATAAACAAACGATACCCCAAAAAAGGAAAAACCCCTGACGACCTTTGATTTTGGAACAGACAGCATTGCGGTTGTTAAAGGATAGGTAATCTGGTCTTCTACAACCTGCGGGGCCTGGCCTGGATATTCAGTATAAATAATAACCTGCACATCGGATAAATCAGGTATGGCATCCAGAGGTGTACGATAGACAGCCCATACGCCCCAGCCGACTGCAAAGAGTGTAAAAAGGATGACGATTAGTTTATTGTTTATAGAGAGTTCGATGATTTTTTTCAGCATAGTAAATACAGGGGTCGAGGGCTCAAGGGATCAAGGGGTCTAGGGTAAAAACTTTTACTTTACTTGAGCCCTTGACCCCTCGACCCCTTGAACCCTATTTTTTCTTTAAGGAACGAATAAGGGCTGCCAACATTCTCTCAAGTTCATATAAATCTTCGAGAATGCATTCAACCTCTTCACCTGATGCATAGCTTAAATCTTTAGACAATAATAATTGCGTGTCTAATTCATTCAGCGAACCATATGCAATATTGAGAAATTGGACATACTCCAATCTGTGACCTCTATTGTAGCCTTCCGCAATATTTGAAGGTATAGACACAGCAGAACGTCTTATTTGTGCAACGAGACCAAACCTTTCTTCTTTTGGAAACTTCTCCGTAAGTTTATAAATTTTTAAACATAACTCATAAGCCTTTTGCCATACTTTGAGTTCTTTATGATTTTTGAGCAATTTATCCTCCAAATTAAGGGGCCCAGGGTTCAAGGGCTCGAGGGTTCGAGGAAAAACAGATTTTACCCTCTTGATCACTTGACCCCTTGATCCCCTGATCCCTTGAACCCTGCAATCGCTGCCCTGAAGCTGGATTCGGAGTCAATCAGAAAATTGGCGGATGTAACAACCTTCTCACCTGCCCTGACGCCTGATACAATATGATAATAGCCTTCTCCCGAAGCACCTATCTTTACTTCTCTCGGAGCAAATCTTCCCTCGCCCATATCCACAAACACCACCTGCCTTGCGCCGGTATCTATGACAGCAGAATCAGGGACTGTTACAGCATTTGCTGCCGCGTCAACTGCGAGTTCAATATTCATATACATGCCAAGTTTTAGCTTATGCTCCGGATTTGGGAGTTCAAATCTTATCTTTGCAGTCCTTACCTCTGTGCCGCTTTCAGGCACATATCTGATAGAGCCAAGGTGGCTGTAGATATGTTCTATCTTCCCCCGGTAAATATCAGAAGTTGAATAAGAAGGTGATAATAAGGCATCCTGGCCGGCTTTTATATAGGGTATTTCATATTCATAGACCTCGCCATAGACCCATACAACCGAATGGTCTATGATTCTGAACAGGGGTTCGCCTGCCTCTATTTTCTGTCCCTGCACAACCATTTTTTCAGTAACGCCGCCGTGGGCAGGGGCATAGATAGTCATGGTCCTGGTGATTGCCCCGTCTTCTTCGAGCTTTTTTATCTGTTCATCCGATATATCCCAGTATTTGAGCCTCTGCCTGGCTGCCTGCGCAAGGGACTCAGCGCCTTTCTTTATATCGGGATAGAGGCTATTTTTAACCTTCTCCAGATTTTTCATTGCCAAAATATACTCCTGCTGAGTCGCCACCAGGTCAGGGCTATATATTTCCAAAAGGGGTTCGTCCGGATGCACCATCAAATCAGTCCTGTTCACATAGAGTTTTTCAACCCAGCCGGCGACCTTGGTATTTATATTGTAGACCTTGTTCTCAACCGGCTCTATCCTGCCGACAGTTCGCACAATCCTTTTGAGCGTTCTGATTTTAGCCTCTTCTGTTTTTACGCCGATTTTTTGAATCTTTTCAGGGGTTATCCTGACCGTGCCCAGTGTTTCAGCCTCTGCTCTCTCATCCTCATAAACCGGCACATAATCCATGCCCATTTCATCTTTCTGAGGCGTAGGCGAAGTTACCTGCGGATTCATCGGGTGACGGTAAAATAAGACCTTTCTCTCGGTTCCTTCTTTCTTTGTTTCAACTCCTGACTCCTGACTCCTGACTCCTGACTTCTTCACATACAGCCATGTTCCAACACCGCCGATGGCAAGACCTAAAAATAAAAGTAAGACGCCTATCCAAAATCTTTTCATTTCTCCTACTCCTCTGTGTTTCTTCTGACTTTTGACTCCTGACCCCCGATAGAAACACTCGGGGGCAGGCCCCTAATCCCTGCCTCTATGTCCTCTCCTACTGCCTTCTCAAGCAACGCAACATTCTTTCTGTATTCAACAATGGATTTTATATACTCAACCCTTGTCTTTTTAAGCACCCTCTGGCTGTCAAGGACTGTAAGAAAATCAACCCTGCTCGTCTGATAATTGGCCATTGCGGATTGAAAAGAAATTTCAGCTTGAGGCAGAAGCCCTGTCTCATATAAATCTCTTACCCTTCCTGTGGCTTCAACATTTATAAAAGATTCTTTTACCTCAAATGTTTTTATATTCTGCTCTGCCTCGAGTTTTGATTTCAAAACCCCGGCATTTGCCCTTGCCTCTGAAACCTGATTGTCGTATTTACTGCGCCAGAGCGGTATATTGATGCCAAACATCAAATCCCATGCATCAAGCCTGCCTTCCCTCTCGATGGGCGCTACTCCAACCATAAAATCAGGATAATAGTTCTTTTTATTCAACTCAACCTCTGCCTCCCTTGCCTGAATGTCATATTCCATTGCCTTTAATGACGGACTTTTCTCAATTGCTGTTTTTATCAAATCGTCAGGCCTTATATTTACCCTGTATGCCTTTATATCCTCCGGCTCCCCGACAGGAGACACAGTATCTCTGTTCAAAAGAGAATTTATCTTTGCCGCAACAACATCCCTTTGGGCCTCAAGATAAATGAGCTCATTACTAAGCATGGTAAGTTCAAGCTGCGCCTTTATAACATCCTGCTGAGATGCCTGATTGGTTGAGTATCTTATTTGAGCAATTTCCGCCATTTGGGAAAGGATTTCCTTTACCTCTTTTGTTATTTTTATTGATTCAAGAATATAGGCATAATCAAAATATGCCTGTTTGAGCATTGTAATGACTTCAATTTCCTTGTTCTTTGCCTCAGATGCAGCCATCAAAACCTCTTTCAGTGCAGCCTTTTGCCTTAAAGACAGTTTTCCTGGAAACGGCAGCATCTGACTGAAGGTATAGCGAGTCTGCATCGAATCACCCAGATTGAAGGGTTTATCCTTCGGAATGTCTTCAATCTCAACCTTGAGCTGCGGGTCATCAAGGATACCCTCTACCTTTGCTCTATGCTCCTTTGCCTTTACCCTTTTTTGATACGCCAGGATCTCAGGGTTATTCTTTTTAGCCTCTTCAATGAGGGAGGAAAGAGAAACAGTTTCCTGGGCAAAGGCAGTAGCGGTAGGGTGGGCTATGCCAACCAGTAAGGAATAGGCAGTAAGCAGCAGGCATAACAAATAAATGAACCGGAGAATGGGGGAATGGGAGAATGGGGGAATTGCCCAATAGACTTCTCCGTTTCTCCGTTTCTCCGATTCTCCGATTCGTTCTTGCCTCTGCATCACTTCACCTCAGCACGCTTAGCGTGCCTCATACACAAAATTAAACTTCACCTTCCCCTGATTGAATCCTTCAGGGGCAAGCTTCTTTTCCACCTCAACAGTAATTTTGAAACTATAGCTGCCTTTCCTTGACATGTCCAGCGTGTTCATAAAGGAAAATTCTTCACCCATCTTCATACCCATTAACTCTTTTTCAAGGACCTTACCATCTGGCCCTTTCATGAGTGCAGATATCTTTGCATTGGTAATAGACTTCCCAGTTTTAGCATCACTTAAAATCAAATCTACCATGTTTTGAGATGGTGTAATTTTTAATGTTGCCTTTATGCCATCCACGACCCTACTCTCATTACTGAGTGCCTTCTGCCCAGTCTGTGCCAGAATTATGTTGGGCCAGAAAAACACAAAAATACTAATCAAAAATATTTTCGCTACAATTACCATCCTT
>MGQA01000051.1 GCA_001797665.1 Deltaproteobacteria bacterium GWF2_42_12
TATAAAATGAAAACATCTCTCTGAAAAACTCGCTTATCGTTTCTCCCTTTTCTTTTGCTATTTCTTTACATTCCTCAGCAGTTTTGGGCGGCAAGGAAACAGTCATTACTACTCTTTGGCGTGACGACATTTTTAACCTCCATTGTATGATTTTGTATTACCATATCAAAATATTCTTTTGTTTTCAAGCATGCTCTTTGGAAAAATAGGGTCAGCGCCATTTTAGCAAGCGAGGGACATTTTCCGTATTTTTATTGAAGGGGGAGTAGAGTGTCAGACCTTGACAGTTGACTTAAGAGGTCTGGGACGATATTTGTTAACCTAAAATTCAAGGCCTGTCACCTTGACTTTATCTATAAGCAAAACCCCTTGTCAAGCCTTATAAAACTTGCTATTATAGTAGCAAAATCAGATATGGAGAAAATTTATGAATACAAAAAAAGTTGCACCAAGTTATGAAGATTATGTAAAGGGAATAAGAGAGCTAAAACCTGAAGAGCAACTAAATCTGGTTGAAATCATATCAGCCCAACTTAAAAAAAGTCTTGCTGAAAAAAAGATAAAGCACAACATTATGGAACTTGAAGGGCTTGGGGCTGATTTATGGAAGGGTATTGACGCCCAGGAATATGTCCGTAAAGAGAGGGATTCGTGGGGTTAGTTGATGAGCTGAAAGAGCGGCGGATTTGTATAGATACCGCTCCCATAATATACTTTATTGAAAAACATCCTAAATATATAACTCATTTACACCCACTCTTTGTTGAAATCAATAAAGGAAATGTAGAGGCGATAACCTCCACAATCACCCTGTTGGAAGTATTGGTTCTTCCTCTAAAAAACAACAACAAAATCTTAGCAGATAAATATCGTGAGATATTGTTATATTCTGAAGGATTTACCACCTTTGAAGTCCTCCATGAGGTTTCTGAATTAGCCGCAAAGCTGCGGGCAAAATACAACATCAAGACACCTGATGCAATCCAGATTGCTACCGCTATCTTATATGGCGCCAGCCTTTTTTTAACAAATGATCCGAATTTAAAAAAGGTTGCTGATATTACGGTTTTTATCCTGGATGATTTTGCAGATAAAACATAGTAGCAAGATTTTCTTAAAGTAAAGTGTATTCCTACCTGCCATATTAGCATAGCCTATGAATATTTCGTAAAGATAGCCATGTCTCTAAAACAAATAGAAAAGTTATTATTTGAAAAACTCAATGACCTTAAGGTAAAAGGAACTTTAAAGGGAGAGGAAAAGGTCATTACAGGCATTATAGCGGCGAAGGGTGGCTTTGGCCCCCGCTATCTGCTCGTTGGACAGGGCGAGAAAGAGTTTTTAAGGATGAATTCAAACTCATATCTTGGTCTCTCCTTAAACAAAGATGTTATACAGGCTGAGGAAGATGCCGCAAGAAAGTTCGGCACAGGTCCTGGCGCTGTCCGTTTTATAAGCGGGACATACGAACCTCATGTAGAGCTTGAAAAAAGACTGGCTGATTTTCATGGAAGAGAGGCAGCAATGGTCTTTAGTTCTGCATATTCAACGGTTATGGGGGTGCTTCCCCAGTTTATTACGGAAGAGACGCTTGTAGTAAGCGACGAACTGAACCACAACTGCATTATCAATGCAATCAGGCTCTCCCATCCTGCGAAAAAGGCCATATATCGCCATTTTGACATAAAGGAATTGGAGCGTATCTTAAAGGAGAACACCGGCCAGGCAAAAAGGGCAGTAGTAATAACAGACGGCATTTTCAGCATGAGGGGAGATTGTGCGCCTTTAGATAAAATTATTGAAATATGCAGGAAATACGAATCTGGATATGAAGAAGGTATTCTTACTGTTGTTGATGACTCTCATGGTGTCGGCGCATTTGGTAAAACAGGGAGGGGTGTTGAAGAATATACAAATACAAAAGCAGATATACTTGTTGCAACCCTCGGAAAGGCTCTGGGAGTTAACGGCGGTTATGTGGTTTCAGGCAAGGCAGTAATAGATTATCTCAGGGAGACAACGCCATTTTATATATATTCCAACCCAATTACCCCATCTGAGGCAGCAGCAGCGCTCAAGTCCCTTGAAATCCTTGACAGCTCTGAGGGAATAAAGCTCCTTGAGAGACTGAAAAATCTTTCTGCCCATTTACGAGAGGGATTGAATCAACTTGGATACGAAACTCTACCCGGCGAGCATCCTATTGTCCCGCTCATGGTGAGGGACACTAAAAAAGCCTCCCACATGGTCAAATACCTTTTTGATAATGGCATCCTTGCCACAGGCCTGAATTTTCCAGTAGTTCCAAAAGGCAATGAAGAGATACGGTTTCAGGTCTCCGCCAGCCACACTGAAAAAGATATTGATTCCCTGATAGATATTTTGAAGAGGTTTAAAGTAACAGCTTTGTAATTTATCCTCTTTCTGCTAATCTATCAGCGATTCGAGACGTTCAAGGTCATTCACAACCTTCCATGTCCCCCCGCCGTCTGTCACTTTTCTTTCCCAATACGCAAGACGATCCAGATATTCTCTTGGGTCCGCCTGGTCAGTTCTCAGCTTTGTAACATTCAAAGCCACCACCCTGTAACCTGACAGCTGAATAGGAAAATCACGGACATGGCCTTTTTTAATCTCTTCCTTGAGGTCTGAAAATATAAGGATGGTTTTTTTGCCTGAACCTGCCTCATTCAGATACTCTACTGCCTGCAGCATTCCACCTGATATATCAGTATAGGCGCTTCCTTTGACTGACTTTGTAAACTCGTCTACCTTCTGTCGAAACTTCCTTTTTTGCTCGTTTGCGGCAGATGGTCGTGTGTCAAATGTTCCCTTTGCGATTATATCCTTTTCACTGAAGCTCGCGCTGTCCACCCGTGCCACGGCAAGCGTATCGCCAGGCTGCAAGGTGGCGGCAAGCAGATAGTTTATAATCGCCTTTGCCTTGTCAATCTCCTGTGTATAAGTACCGGAGGTATCCATCAGCATATATACCCCCTTTGTGTGGCTCGTTGTGTCGGCACAACCGGCAAAAATTAAAAGTATAAGAATCTGTGCAAGTCTTTTCATATCACATTCCCCCTTTGGCAGAATTGATGCCTTCCTTTGTTTTAGAAAATGATTTTTCAACTTTATCGCCTTTCCCAGTATGGATGAGCCTTTCTATCCAGAGAGGTGCAAAAATAAAAAGGTCATATATCCTGATAAGTGTTTCGCCGGTATATCTGGATATATTCCCGATGAGCCTCAGTAAAAATGCTATTCCTCTAACCAAGCCGATGGCAACAATACCCATAACCGTTCGGGAAGCGTGCACAAAAGACTCTAAGGGAATCGCCACAAATGCAAGGGCAAACGGAAGTATAAAACCCATTACCATCTGTCCTACTGTTGGAATCCAGTTATCGGTACGCCCTGCTGTCACTTCAACATCAGCCAGTGTCTGTCTCAATGCCTGAACATCAGCAGCTATCATATCACGCATATACGCAAGCGAAGATTCTATAGCAGCCAGGATAAAAAGGATAGAGAAGGTAACCCATATCATCCTGGTGCGCATCTTATCCTCCATGCTCCCTATGATGGGGAAGAGTTTGGTAATACGCAGCGATTCCATAAGGAAGAGGCCCATTGTAGCCTCAACCATAATGATAACCATGGCAGCTACATTTGAGGTCTTGAATGGTCCTATATAGCTGCCCCCTCCGACCATCTCTGACATTGGAAGCGCTATAAGGTTAAAGTTAATTACTGCGCCGCCGATTGCTATGAGTAGAACGAAGCCTGCAATGCAGAACTGTGTGAGCGATGATGAAGAGAGCATTCTGACAGCCTTGTCTGTACCTTTTCTTATCTCTTCGTACTGCTCCATCTTGCTGTCAATTACCTTTGAACGTTCGAGAAGGCCTGCCATGGTCTTGTCAACAACATCCAGGATGTTTGACATCTTCCTCCAGAACGGCATCATTTTTTTAAGGATGCTATGCCGCTTACTATAGGCCTTCCGGTATTCATCGATTGCAATTTTGTGCTGTTCGTTCAGGGATTTATTTATCTGTTCCAATATCTTGGCGACCATGGTGTCACCGGTAGGCGGAATCTTTGCAACGGCCTCAATTGCAGGGAGCCATGCTGGCGGTGACGGCGGCACCTCGGTACTTTCTGTATAATCCTCGTCAATGCGTGTAATGTGGTCTTTCAATTTGTGCTGTAGTGTAGGATATCCGCTCAAATCACGGGCTACCACCGAATTTATCCTGTGAAACTCCCGCTCTATAATACGCTGAACAGCCTCCTCTCCAGCAGCAAGCAGCACCTCTTTGTTCCTTGCAGCAAGTCTTTTTTCCGCATACATCACCGAGCGAGACGCAATGCGCATTGCATTATGAATCGTGCGGCTTAATGAATGGATAAGTTCATGAGCTGGTTTGCGTGCCGCATACAATACGGCCATCGCAATA
Source organism: Deltaproteobacteria bacterium GWF2_42_12 (assembly GCA_001797665.1). GTDB lineage: Bacteria > Desulfobacterota > GWC2-55-46 > UBA9637 > UBA9637 > UBA9637. Next base: position 4,461 of record MGQA01000051.1, read on the forward strand.
AATAGCAATACAAATAAAGACAGAACCGGTTGCTCAGACCACAGTGTCAAAATATTTGGTAGCATAAGAAATGCCCTCCTTCCACGCTCAGCGTGCCTTTATATAAATTTAAATCTGTCCTGTATGATAGTATAAAAAGAGGAGAAGGAAAGTGATGTAAGTCACAACGTGTGAGAATACATAGTGTCACTTTAAATTATTTAAACATTTTTTTTCAAGACCAGAACACTAAGTTGCTTCTTAAGTTTCTCTCAGTTTCGGCGTTATTTCACCGCCAAATGTGGTCTTTCTCCGCCAGTTTTAATTGCCTCGCCATTAAACAATTTTTCCCTGATTAATCATATCTACCTGATTGTACAGGATAAAATCATAATTTATATATTGATAAAAATACTGGCACAATTATTGCGAGATATTATATGCCAAAGGATAATTATGTCTGGACATTCTTTTGGGAGAGGAATAGTGTTAGCTGGTTTGTTAGCCTTGGTCGTTGGGTTGGCGCCGGCCTTTAGTATGGATGGTGTTTACATGTCAAAGGTAGAGGCTATAGCAGGAGGATTGACAGTTTATACACAACATGATGTCAAGATTGTTGTAGAAGATTCCATTAATCCAGATGCATATATCCATCCACTTGGGCATATAGTCATAACAACTGGTATATTAGATTTATTTAATAACGATTCTGAGCTTGCCTTTATAATCGGACATGAATTGGCACATATTGTAAGAGGACATTTTGACGATAAATCAGATGTGCTTGGCATCTCTAAGGATATATATCTTCCAGAGAATATCTGGAAAGAAATGGATGCTGATGCATATAGCCTAAAAATTATAAAGGCCGCCGGTTACGAGCCGGCGGCCTCTCTGAGGGTCCTTAATATACTAAGGACAAATAATCTCGGACAATCATCATCTTTAGAGAAGAGGATGAGCGTCCTTGTTTCTAACATCGGTGATTAGCAGAGATTAACCCTTGCGCTGGTTATTTCATTCCCTGATTGGGTCAGGATTACATTACAACCTTTAGCTGATATGCCATATGCTTCAAAGGTTGCATATTCATTAACCAGCCTGAATCCTTCAATACCACCCTTCTCAGTGCACTGGCCATTAAGACAAATGGTCCAGGCAGTATCACTTGTAAGGCTGAGGTTTATGTCTCTTTTCTCAGGGCCGCTTAACCCGAGAACTTCAGCCTTGAGAGTGATACTATTCTTTTGAGAGTCTAAAGATACCAACTGCCCCCTTATCTCTCTAACGTCACTGGCGTAAGTTGTGACAGTAAATAGCACACCTACTGCAAGTAGTAAAAGGCTTATTCCTTTCTTCATTGATATTCACCTCCTTTCATAATTATTTTTATGAACAAAGTTTATGTCACTATTATATTTTAGACTATGATAAATATCAATATTGTCAACTATTGTATAGCTCTATAATCAGACCTATCTAAAAACTCCTACTTCTATATTTTCGCTTTTTTGTAAGGACAATTCCTCTATCAAGAAATAAAAAAAAGAAGTGGAGCTGGCGGTAGTATACCGCCAACTTGGTAATTTTACGCCATTTTTGGGGGGTTGCGCATCTCAAATAATGTGCTATATTTACACAAACTCTTTGTCATTGTTATCAATTTTACTTCATAAAGGGGATGGCATAGATATTGCTACTATATTAGCAAATAGTAAAAATGTTATCCCCTTTACGAAGATATGAGAAGAAATTCTGTTGAAACTCGATGCGTAGAATTCTTAAGAACAATTAGATGGCCTGATGGGATTGAGTGTCCAAGATGTCACGATAAGCATATCATCGAGGTAGGTTATATAAGGACATTTCCAGAGCACAAGAGGTATTACTGTTATAAATGTAGATATACTTTCTCTGATACATCTATGACTATATTCCGGGGGAGCAGATTGTCCCTCAATAAATGGTTTGATGCCATTGTGCTCTGCACAAAGGGGTCATCAGCGATGGATATTAAAAACATGCTGCATGTTACATACAAAACAGCATGGAGGATAAAGCACCTCCTGGAAACAGACCTTTTAGCCCAGGAGATAAGACAAAGACTAATAAAATAAGAGTGAAAAAATTTTTTAACAGAAGGAGGTGAAAGAAGGTATTAAAATGTCGTTATAGCCACTGTTGGCTGGTTATAATAAAAGAAATGAAAATAGTAAGAAAAGGAGGTTAAACAGAAATGCTGATTCAACGATTAAAACAGAGAGTTGTCTCTAATATTGAGAAAATGACTTTGGCGATAATTCTATCCATTGTTATGGCTATGGGATTTGCCTATAAGGTCAATGCCAGTCCTGATTTAGCGCCAGAGGAACTGGAGAAGGCAAAAAAGATATTTTTCAACAGATGTGCTGGCTGCCATGGAACCCTCAGAAAGGGCGCCACAGGGCCTGAGATTACAGATAAGAAACTAAAAGAGAAGAATTACGATACCAATATCATAACGGCATTCATTACCAACGGCACGGGTGGTGGCATGCCGAGCTTCAGCGGCGATTTTTCTGCCGAGGAGATAAATATTATGGCAAGATTTCTCCAGAATCCACCGCCTGTCCCGCCTGAATTTCCGTTGGAACAAATGACCGAGAGCTGGAGGCTTATAGTCCCCCCAGCCCAAAGGCCCAAGAAACCGGAGCATAGCAAAAACTGGCAGAACTTCTTTGGCATTGTTTTAAGGGATGCTGGCAAGGTGGCCATACTTGATGGAGATAGCAAGGAAGTTGTATCTATTGTAGATACTGGCTTTGCAGTCCATATCTTGCGGTCATCTGCTTCAGGCAGATATTTCTACTCTATAGGCAGGGATGGCAAGGCAACCATGATTGATTTATGGATGGCTAAGCCTGATAAGGTGGCAGAGGTAAAGACCTGCAATGAGGCAAGAAGCATAGATAGCAGCAAGTATAAAGGGAAGAAGGGCGACTTCGTGGATAAGCTTGCCATTATCGGCTGCTACTGGCCGCCTCATTTTGTAATCCTTGACGGCCAGACCCTGGAGCCAAAAAAGGTGGTAAGCACAAGGTCATATACATATGATACAGGCGAATATCACCCGGAGCCAAGGGTTGCGGCTATTATTTCCGCTCATCATGACCCTGAATGGATAATAAATGTTAAAGAGTCAGGGTATATATGGGCGATTGACTATACTGATATAAAGAACCTGAAGATAACGCAGATAGAGACAGAGCGATTCATGCACGACGGTGGCTGGGATGCTACAAAGAGATATATCCAGATGGCAGCCAACATGAGAAACAAGATGGTAATTGTAGACAGTGTGACAAAGAAACAAATTGCCCAGGTTGAGACAGGCAACAAACCGCATCCAGGCAGAGGCGCAAACTGGGAAGACCCTGAATTTGGTCCTGTTAGTGCCACACCACACTTGGGGGAAGCAACAGTTGTTGCGTGGGGCAGTGACCCTAAGGGCCATGCGCAGCATGCATGGAAGGTTGTAAGAAAAGTAGAAACCCTTGGCGGAGGCAGTTTGTTTGTTAAGACCCATCCAAAGGCAGCGCATGTGTGGGTTGACCATACCCTGAATCCTGATGAAAATATAAAGAGAAGCATCTGTGCCTTTGGTAAAAATAGTCCCAGTGAAAAGGCCAAGTGTTGGCAGGTGGCTGACCACGGAAGGGTAGTCCATTTTGAATACAATAAGGCAGGTGATGAGGTGTGGGTAGCTGTGTGGGATAAGGTTGGGGAGTTGGTAATCTATGACGATAAGACCCTTAAAGAGAAATCAAGGATTAAGGGCGACTGGCTTGTAACACCAACAGGCCACTTCAATGTCTATAATACAATGACTGATACATACTAATTCTTCCTCCCCTCCTCTCCCCCGTGTTTAAAGGGGGAGAGGATGAAGGTGAGGGGGTAGAGTAAAAAAGGAGGAAACATGAAAAAGATATTTTTATCAGCATTAGCAGCAGCAATGATATTAGCAGTAATGACCGGCAGCAGTTTTGCAGAGGGGAATTACTGGGATAAGTGGCAGAAGACCATTTCTCTGGACATGTTTCCGGACTGCGGCATAAATGTCCTTGGGGCAGGAGGAGATGACATACTTCAGGCCACAGTAGATATCTATTGCGGGGTCAAGCCCGGCGGATATGTGGGCTATGTCAACCCGAAGGTAATAGATATTTATAAAAAGAAAGGAAAAAAATATCCGGATGGCAAAACCGCTGTGCTTGTCTTCAAAAAGATCGGGGCTGCATTCACGACAGATCATAAAGATGGGCAGCCGATTTACGATGTCGTTGCCATTAAAGACGGCAAGTCAATAGCATCAAAAGAGGCAGGGCATCCGTTAAACCCGGCAACCTGTGCCAAGTGCCATGTGGGCTTTAATGATATATGCAAAAAATTAGGCTATCTCTGCGGTAACAGGATGTAGGATGCAATTTTTCTTGGGGTAGCTGGGGCCGCTATCCTGGAAAAAGAGGAGGCTCTTTAAGTCTCATAAGAAGAGCCTCCTCAAACTTGTATTTACCGGCTGTTGAATACCCGCCAGCTTGCTGACGGGATGAAAACAGCCTTCGCCTTACGGCGAAAAGATTTAAAAGATTTTAGCATTTCATGGTAAATCTGCAAATCCCCCCAACCCCCCTTTCCCAAAGGGGGGCGAGGGGGGATTTTCTTAGGTTTTTGCCAAGATGCCCGCCAGTTTGCTGACGGGTGGTTCACTCACGCAACTTAAAAACAGGTGGGGATTTGTAATCCAAGATCCTCACGACAGGGGCTTTGTGGCAATGCAAAAGGCATTAACCATTTTTTTTATCCTTATAGCAGGCATCTTATATTCACCTGATGTGAAAGCCGATGATGGCAAAGGGCTTTCCCTGCTTAATACCCCCGATGGAATCATTCGAGGCCAGGCAGGCAGGGACATGTATATGAAACACTGTGCATCATGCCATCATGCGGAAAGATACGGTTTGAGGGCGCCCGCCCTTATACCGGAAACTCTCAAGCCGTATAAAAAAGAAGAACTCGCAGGTATTATAAAAGACGGCCTTCCTGCGACCCAGATGCCTTCATTTAAAAAGGTGTTAACTGACCAAGATGTTGAAAAACTGGTTTCTTATATAACAATACCTATAGAAAATGTTCATTGGACAGACGAAGACATTCAAAATAGCAGAGAGATTGCAGTAAAAAAGGAATCACCTGCTGTACTATCAGGCATAGACCGTGAAAATATAACACTAATTGTTGAGAGCGGGAAAAGCGTGACTGTGATGGATGGCAGTAATTTTGAATCTTTGGATAAGTTTTCTGTTGGCGCAATCCACGGCGGGCCTAAATTCTCCCATGCGCTTAGATACATTTATGCGCCGACGAGGGATGGCGTAATAACCAAATACGATATTGATACCCTGCAGAAGATAGGCAGTATAAAGGTAGGCGTTAATATGAGGAATATAGCCCTTTCTGAAGACGATAAACTGCTGGCTGCTGCAAATTACCTTCCTAACAACATGATAGTTTTAGACTCAGATTTCAATCTTATAAAGAGAATAGATGTAACTGGGAAAATAGGCGGGATATATGCCCTTCATAATAAAAAAGAATTCGTATGTTCGTTCAGAGACGCAGCTGAACTCTGGTTCATAGATTATAATAAAGGATTTGCCATCGAAAAGATTGCGCTGCCTGAGCCGTTTGAGGATATTTCGATAAGCCCATTTGAGGATATAATTATAGGCGCCTCCAGAAAAGGGACGAAGATATATGTTTACAGCTTCAAGGATAAGAAGATTATAGGCTCTTTTGATACCGAAGGCATGCCGCACCTTGCCTCAGCCACTTACTGGATTGAGAAGGGCGCGCTTTATACGGCAGTGAATCACTTAAAAAGGCCTGTTTTGACAATTCTGGACTTAAACAATCTGAAGGTGGTTAAAGAGATTACGCTGGAGGGAAGCGGTTTCTTCGTAAGGACACACCAGGCTACGCCTTATATATGGGTTGATACAAATACCGATAAAATACAGCTTGTGGATAAAGCAACACAGAAAGTTGCAAAGACATTGATTCCTTCAGATGGCAAAAAGGCAATGCATATTGAATTTACAAAGGATGGAAGATATGCGCTTGTAAGTATTTATGAAGAAGAAGGCGCTTTGGTAATTTATGACGCGTTTAATTTAAATGAGATAAAGAGGCTTCCCTTTAAGAAGCCTGCCGGCAAGTATAATGCCTTGAATAAGACATATCCAGGCCGCATGTTAAAAGAGCAGATGGTTCTACAGCGTGCTGCTCATAAGTTAAACTAAAGGAGTCAAACAATGCTTGGCGTAACCAAGCTTTTGTGCGAAACAGATGAAACACAATCTGGCGCAGGACACAGGGGGCATGGCCGCATGCAAGCTCCCCGGCTACTTCAGTTTTCTGAAGATAAGCGGCCGATTGTTGTATGGAACATCACAAAGCGATGCAATTTGAAGTGCATACATTGCTATTCTGATTCGCAGAACAGAGACTACGACGGCGAATTGACGAGTACAGAGGCAAAGCTGGTAATAGACGACCTTGCAGGATTTGGCGTGCCTGTTATAATCTTCTCAGGCGGCGATCCCCTTTTACATAATGACATATTTAAAGTTGCGAGGTATGCCGGCTCAAAGGGCATCAGGTGTGCGCTGTCTACAAACGGGGTTTTGATAGACAAGAAAACTGCGCAGGCGATTAAAGACGCAGATTTTGCATATGTGGGAGTAAGTATAGACGGCATTGGCGAGTATAACGACAGATTCAGGGGCATGATTGGTGCTTATAACCTGGCGCTGGAAGGAATAAGAAATTGTCGGGATGCAGGTGTAAGGACAGGCCTGCGCCTGACCTTGAGCAACAGGACTTTGCCTCAGCTTCCGGCAATATTTGACCTTGCAGAAAGCGAGGATATTCCTCGGATATATATATCACATCTCGTATATTCAGGAAGAGGCAACAGGATGAAGAAAGATGATTTGACTCATGAGGAGACAAGAAAGGCATTGGATTTTATTTTTGAAAAGGCGGTAGAGTTTCATAGAAAGGGATTAAAAAAAGATGTGCTTACAGGCAACAATGATACAGATGGAGTATATCTGTATCTGAAAATGAGGAACGAGAGCCCTGAAAAGGCAGAGAAGGTTTATAAGCTTTTGAATATGAGGGGAGGGAATAGTTCAGGCACTGCTATTGGTTGCATTGATAATCTCGGCAATGTTCATGCAGACCAGTTTTGGAGCCAATATTCATTTGGGAATGTGAAGGATAGGCCGTTCAGTGAGATATGGACCGATACAAAAGATCCAATCATGTACGGGCTTAAAAATAAAAAGAAATTTGTTATGGGCCGATGCAGCCAATGTACATTCCTTAATATATGCGGAGGCAATTACAGGGTCAGGGCAGAGGCAGTATACGGCAATTTATGGGCAGATGATCCGGCATGTTATCTGACGGATGAAGAGATAGGGGTTCAAAATCAATGCAGAATTCAAATTGCAAAATGAAAAGTGAAAAAGGTATTTTGAAATTTGCAATCTGCAATCTGCAATTTGCAATAAGCATGGGCATTCTGGCGTTTTTGATATTTGCCAATGCCACAACAGCAGCCTCTGCTAAAGGAAGTTACGGCACCGCCTCTCTCATGGTGATTGTTGAAAGGGAATCTGGAAGCGTGATAGTCATTGATTCCTCGAAGCATGAATTCCTGGGCAGAATTTCTAATCTTGGCAATCTTATTCATGCAACAATAAAGTTTTCAAAAGACGCCAGATATGCGTATGTTATCGGAAGAGACGCCAATATAAGCAAGATAGACCTCTTGAAACTTAAGGTTGTAAAACGGGTACGGGCAGGGGAAGACTCCGTGGGTGGCGTGATGACGCAGGACAGTAAATATGTTGTCTTAAGTAATTATGTGCCTGGCGAAGTCAGAATCCTTGATGCGGAAACTCTGGAGACAGTAAAGTCAATAAAGGCAGAACGAGAATATCCGGATGGTAGAAAGGTAGAGGCAAGGGTTGTCGGATTAGTAGATGCGCCCGGCAATCTTCTCATCTTCTCAATGATGGATACTGATGGAACATGGGTTGTGGATGCAGGCAAAAAGGATTTTCCGGTGATAAAGAAGTTTTGGGATATAGGAGAAACGCCATATGACGGTCTGATAACCCCTGACGGCAGATATTATATCGTCGGCCTGTTGAATTCAAATTGGGTTGGGCTTCTGGATACATGGGATATGGCAGAGGTTAAAAGAATTTCAACTATAAGGACAAAAGATGACAGAGGGACAGAGGAGGATGTTGTCCCATTATGGAAGATACCGCATCTTAAAGGATGGGCTATTGCAGGAGATTATGCGGTGCTGCCTGCTATCAAAAGGGAAGTGGCATTGGTTTATAGCACAAGAGACTGGAGTATAGTGAAGGAGATACCTATCTCAGGCACAGCCCTTTATACGGTTGCAGGGCCTGATGGAAGATATGTATGGGTGGACTTGGTCGGCAATAACGGAGATGTGATTCAAGTCATAGACCTTAAAACCCTTGAAGTGGTAAAAGCGCTCAATCCCGGCAAAGGGGCTACCCACCCGCAGTTTACGCCAAAGGGGGATGCAGTATATATCTCTTTAATGGATGATGACAAGGTGGTTGTATACAACCCTCTGACCTTTGAAAAGATAAAGGAGTTTCCTGCCAAAAGGCCTTCCGGCATCTTTTCAACGGAGCGGGCGCATAAGTTTGGCATGTGAAAATGATTACGCCGATTATAAAAGCAGATTACACAGAAATGTCATTGCGAGCCCCCTCACTTGTCATTGCGAGGCGAAGCCGAAGCAATCTCTTTTTATCGTTCGGGGCAGGCTCCGGCGAAGCAATCCTGACCGGGATTGCCGCGGTCGTCCGCCTTTGGCGGACTCCCTCGCAATGACAACAAAGTTGTCATCTGTGTAATCATTTTAAGGTCTTTCCTGAAGCAGCTGGGGCCGCTGTTTCACAGAAAGAGGGGAGGCTCTTTATAGAATAATCTATAGAGGTCTCCCCTAAATTATTGACAGGTTTTTGTTCAGCCCAAAAAAGCAGTTGCATTTTTTGGCAACACTATTTAAAAGACAGTAACGTTCATACATGGCCAATCTCCCAAAATTCATAGCAAAAATATCATAGAGACAATTACAGAGTGAAGAGCCCCGCCCACAGAGCCTGTCCTGAACTGGCTTCAGGAACGTGGCATACGGCGGGCTGCGGCAGTTAAACCAGGAAGGGCTGTCCAAATGGGCAGGGTGAAATGGCCAATGTTTTTTTAGGCCTCAACGAGAGAAATATACTTGGCTATCAGTTTTTTCTGTCCTGAGCCTGGAAAGATAATTGTAAGCTTTGCATCTTCGCCTGCGCCTTCTTTTGCCTTTATAATACCAATGCCAAAGCTCGGATGCTTTATCTTTATGCCTATTTTCCATGGATTGTTGTCATGGAAATCATCATAAACAATACGTGGCTCATTTAACCCACCTTGCTCCCATTTGGGGACAGATTTGAAATCTGTCCCCAGGGGGGTGGAGTGATTAGGCGAAATTATCTCTAAATAATTCGGGTCTATTTCATCAATAAACCTTGATTGTCCTTGAAATCTGGATTCGCCATAGATAGTCCTTTCCCGCGCTCCGAAAAGAAATAATTTTCTCATGGCCCTTGTCATTCCCACATAACAGAGCCGTCGTTCTTCTTCTAATTCATTTTCATCATCTGCATTTATTGACCTTGAGTGCGGGAATAGCCCTTCCTCCATGCCGACCATAAATACAACCGGAAACTCGAGACCTTTGGCAGAATGGAGCGTCATGAGCGTAACCCTGTTGTGTTCATCCTCAAAGGTATCTATATCGCTTATTAATGCCACATGGTCGAGAAAGTCAGCAAGGGTTGCCTTTTCCCTGCCTTTCTCAAAATCCCTCATTGCTGATATGAGTTCGTGCAGGTTCTCGATGCGAGCCTCAGCCTCTTCTGTTTTTTCATCCTCCCACATCTTTATATATCCGCTTTCTTCAAGAAGCATCTTCGCAAGTTCATGGATGGAAAGCTTATCCGACAATCCGTTAAACTTTTCGATAACGGCTATAAAGCCCTGGTCTTTATTTCTCGGTATAAGCCCTTTTCCCATAGCAAGCTTAAATGCGTCAAAGAGCGCAATGTCTTGCCCGGCTCCAAAGGATGACACTTTATCAATCGTCGCCTTACCAATTCCGCGCGGAGGGGTATTAATTATTCTCATAAGCGAAAGTGAGTCGCTTGGATTTGCAACTACCTTTAGATAGGCAACAGCATCCTTAATTTCCTTTCTTTCGTAGAACTTTAACCCACCAACAATATGATAGGGCATGCCGCTCCGTATAAAATGCTCTTCAAATATACGCGACTGGGCATTGGTGCGGTAGAATATCGCAAAATCCTTATAAGAGAGGCTGTTTTTTCGGCGCAAATCTTCAACCTTTTCGAATAAAAGACTCGCCTCATAGTGCTCATCCCGCGCCATCTGGTAAGTAACAAGCGCGCCGTCCGGATTTTCTGTCCAGAGGGTTTTGCCAATCCTCTTTATATTCCTTTCCACAACAGAATTAGCTGCGGCAAGTATATTTTTTGTGGAGCGGTAGTTCTGCTCAAGCCTTATAATCTCAACATCAGGGTAATCCTTTTCAAACTCCAGAATATTCCGTATGTCCGCGCCTCTCCACCCATAAATAGACTGGTCTTCGTCGCCGACAACGCACAGATTTTTATGCACGGCAGAGAGCATACTAATCAGTATATATTGGGCGCGGTTTGTATCCTGATATTCGTCAACAAGGATATAACGGAATCGCTTCTGGTATTTCTCAAGCACTGGCTGTGCCTGCTGAAAGAGCCGTATCGGTTCACAGATAAGGTCGCCAAAGTCCAGCGTCTTATTCTGTTTTAGTTTGCCTTGATATAGTTTATATACTGCCGCAACCCTCTGCCTGAAGAAATCATCAACACTTGCTGCATAGTCATTGACAGAAAGCGCCTCATTCTTTGCCTGATTTATGTGTGAGAGGATTGCCCTCGGGCTGAATGATTTATCGCTTATGTTCAGCTCAGACATGCAGAGTTTTACGAGCGCCAACTGATCGTCATCGTCATACACAATAAAATTAGGGTCAATGCCTATATATTGGCCGTCCTTTCGCAGGATACGAAGCCCTGTAGAGTGGAATGTGCCAAGCCATAGATCCTTTGCCTTTGGCCCAAGAATCTTTTCAAGCCGCTCCTTCATCTCTCCTGCAGCCTTGTTTGTAAAGGTAACTGCGAGGATATTGAATGGCGAAATGCCTTTCTCTTTTAGCAGATAGGCCATTCTGTAAGTAAGAACCTTCGTCTTTCCGCTCCCTGCGCCTGCAAGAATCAGAATCGGACCGTCGGTCTTTCCTACGGCATCGGCTTGTTGGGGGTTGAGGTGTTTTAAAATATCCATAGTTAATTTCGTTTTTTCCTTAAGAAGAATACATCCAGTGCGCTTTATTGTCAATTGTTTCTATAAACCGTAAAATAGCGATTTAAAACCTCGTTATTCTACAGAAGTGATAATTGTATGTGATAATTGTGTTGAAACATTTGATAAAATAGTGATAGTATTGCACATTGTATTTCGGGACACCATAGGGCTAAATAGGCCTATCTACAGCGAAAAGGGTGAAGATGATGCCTGAGAATAGGTTTGTAAATCACGATAGACCAAATATAATATTCTGCATTCTTTGTTTAGTATTCTGTATCCTGTCAATTATGGGTTGCAAGAGACAGGCAGAGGAAGAAAAAAAGCTGGTTTCTCCTGACGCGGTTGTTATTAGTGTTAATGACAAGGCAATTAGCTACGGGGAGTTTCAGGATATATTTAAAAGAAATTTTTGGGAAGGCAATGTGGCCGCTGAGCTTAAAGAAGAGGAACTTAGGGAGCTGAACAGGGCGCTGGTAAATCAGCTCATTGAAGAGGAATTGATGCTTAAGGAGGCAGCGAAGCTGGTATTGATTGTGAATGAAAAAGAGGTTTCAGCAGAAATGGAACAAATAAAAAAGGAGTATGTTGGCGATTCATTTGAGTCAACCATCTTAAATAAATACGGAAGCATGGAGAAGTGGCGGGAAGAGATAAAAAGAAAGCTCTTGATGAAAAAGGTTGTGGATGAGGTTATAACCCCTAAGCTTTCAGTAAAGGAAGAAGAGGCCAGGAGATATTATAAGGAGCATGAATCAGAGTATAATGTGAGCGAACAGGTAAGGGCGCGTATGATTGTAGTAAAAACAGAAGAAGAGGCAAATCATGTAAGGGAAAGGTTATTGAAAGGTGAAGATTTTGCAAAGGTTGCCAAAGAGGTTTCTTTAAGCCCTGAAGGACGGAAAGGCGGAGACCTTGGATTCTTTGGCAGGGGAGAGATGCCAACAGAGTTTGAGGAAGTGGTTTTTGTCCTTCCAAAGGGGGAATTAAGCGAGGTAATAAAAACAGTGTATGGCTATCATATCTTCAGGGTTGAAGAAAAGCGAGAGGCAAGGTCTAAAAGTTTTAAGGAAGTGAGGAATGAGATAATAGAGAAGCTAAAAAGGGAAAAGAGCGATATGGAGTTTCAGGCATGGATGAAAGAATTAAAGCAAAAGGCAAGGATAGAGGTCAGGGAGGAGCTATTGTGAGGAATCAGGTGTCAGGGATTATGGGTAAGGGGCATAAAAAAATATTTTTGGTATATATTTTCCTCTTTTTACTATTCCCCAGTGCTTTGTCCCTTGCCTCAGTAGTTAATGCTGAAATCATAGATAAGGTTATAGCAGTTGTAAATGATAGCGTTATTACATTATCGGAGTTGAATTCTGCTATTGCTGATATTGGAATCATTAAAGGTGACAGTAAAGAGAAGCAGATTGTAGAAACAAAGAGCAGAATATTAGACCAGCTCATTGAAAAAAAACTGGTCGAGTTGGCTGCGACTAAGGCCGGAATAAGTGTTAGTGAAAAGGAGATAGATAATGCAGTAGAAGATGTAAAAAAGCAAAATAATATAAGCCATGAAGAACTCTTACGTGCTCTCGCGAAGAATGGTCTTACACTTAAGGCATACCGTGAACAGCTTAAAGAACAGGTAAGGCAAGTAAAATTTATAAACAGACAGTTTCGTTCCAATATAAAATTGGCTGATGAGGATGTGGAGGCGTACTATAAGCTAAATCAAGATAAGTTTGCTGGTCCTACCATGCACAGGCTCAGGATTATATCATTTCCACTAACCGAACCGGGCAAGGTAAAGGAGGCTGAGAAAAAGGTAAAGGATGTCCTTGCAATGGCAAAAAGAGGAGAAGATTTTGCAAAACTTGCAAGGGAATATTCTCAGGGGCCAAATGCCTTGGGTGGCGGTGATTTGGGATACGTTAAAACAGGTGAGATGGATCCTACAATAGAAAGGGCAATCGCAGGATTAAAGAGCGGTGAGGTGAGCGATGTCGTAAAGACCTCTACCGGCTTTCACATAATACAGGTAGTTGAGAGGCCAAAGGGAGAGCCAAGACCGCTGTCTGAGGTTGATGAGGAAATCAGGAATATCATTTTTCAGAAGATTATAGATGAACGCTACAAATTCTGGTTGGAAGAGATAATGAAAAAGGCGTATGTAGAGGTGAGACTGTAAAAGACGGTAGGGGGTAGGCACTATGCAGTATGCAGTAAAGAATAAAGCTGTTTGCTGCTTACTCCTTACTGCTTACCATATTTATGAAGCCTACCATCGCAATCACCATTGGCGACCCTACAGGGGTCGGGCCTGAAGTCGTTTTAAAAGCCTTAACTGACAGAAAGATTAAACAACTTTGCACTCCGGTGGTTCTTGGTGATGAGGCAGTCCTTAAGCACATAAGTGCAAAATGCAAAATGCAAATTGCAAATTGCAAAATTATAAACCTCTCTCATCTCAATCCCAAAAAATTAACACCCGGCAAACCTGATAAAATCTGCGCAAAGGCCATGATGACCTATATAGAAGAGGCTGTATTCATGGCGCTTGGCAGTGATATAGATGCGATTGTCACAGGCCCGATTAGCAAAGAGGCCATTAACAAGGCAGGATATAAATTTCACGGCCATACGGAATTTCTTGCGCATCTTACAAATACAAAAGACTTCCGCATGATGCTTGCCGGCAAGAACCTGAAGGTCATTCTTGTAACCATTCACGAATCAATAAAAAGTGTACCTAAACTTCTTACCAAAGAAAATGTTTTCAAGACTATAAAGATAACAGATGATACTTTCAGGAGATATTTCGGTCTTAAGAAGCCGAGGATTGCAATTGCTGCTCTAAACCCCCATGCAGGCGAAGGCGGGCTTTTTGGAGATGAAGAAAAGCGGATTATATTTCCTGCAATACAAAAGGCAAGAAGGCTTGGAATAAACGCATCAGACCCTTTGCCGCCTGACACGCTTTTTTACCGGGCTGTGAAGAATAAGGAGTTTGACTGCGTTGTCTGCATGTATCACGACCAGGGGCTAATTCCCCTAAAACTCCTCCACTTTGAAGATGGCGTGAATGTAACCCTTGGTCTGCCAATTATCCGAACATCCGTTGACCACGGAACAGCATATGATATTGCGTGGAAGGGGATAGCAAACCCGGCAAGCATGAAGGCTGCAATCAAGATGGCAGTGGAGATGGTGAAGAGGAAAAAAGGTGAAAAATAAAAATCTTCTTATTATTGCCCGGAGGATTTTTAGAGCCACGCTGAGCGTGGTTATATTCTACCCAGTGTGACAGCATTAACTGTTTTTTCACATCAATTTCCTTCAGAACTTTACAAAAAGTTTTAAAAACTGTTTGATTTTCAGTCCATGCTGTGCTTAAATATCCTGACAAGTTGCAAACCTGACAGGAGGTGGGGAAATATAGGGACAGCGACCATTATTTTGTTGACATGCACTGTTATCGTCAAGTATATTCTGTGCCATGCCGAGAATCGCAAGACCAGTAGCTATGGGTTATCCACATCATGTAACTCAGAGGGGGAACTACAGACAACCTGTTTTTGAAGACAATAACGATTTCAGGCAGTATCTGGAATGGCTTAAAGAATATAGTAAACGGTATGCTTTGAAAATATGGGCATACTGCCTGATGAACAATCATGTCCACTTTGTATGTGTTCCGATGAGAGAGGATTCTCTATCGTCGACATTTAATGCCTTACACATGAGGTATTCTCAGTATTTTAATCGTAAGAAAAAGGTTACAGGACATCTCTGGCAAGGTCGATTTTACTCATGCGTTCTCGATGAAAGGCATTTATATGCAGCAATCCGATATGTAGAAAACAATCCTGTGCGTGCAAAGATCGTAAAAAGCGCTGAAGAATACATATGGTCAAGCGCAAGAGGACACATTGATAGAGGCTCTAATTTGATATTATCGCAAGATTGCCATTTACCCGAACAGATAAAAGACTGGCGTGTATATTTAAAAGGAAAAGACGCCCCTGAATTGATAGAAGAAATAAGGAAGAATACCAAAACTGGCCGGCCATGCGGGGACGGGGGCTTTATTAAGCAGGTAGAAGATTTGCTTGGCCGGAGCTTGCGGGCATTACCCAGAGGGAGGCCGCGTAAGACAGTATAAATAATGGTCGCTGTCCCTATTTTTTCCTAAATAATGGTCGCTGTCCCTATTTTTTCTGTCCCTATTTTTTTTATTTTTTTATTTTTGTCTTTTGTTCTACAATATACTGACTCAGTTCTTAAATTGCTATCGGCAGTGGTATAAAGGTAAGCACAAATACTGCAAGGCTGAGCCAGCCAATAATTTTTCTTCGCCTATCCAATGCAATCTGTCCGTCCATCAGAGGCGGATGTTTTATGCCGAGAAGTGTGACCAGCATCGCCCACAATAGCCATCCCTGCCATGTGAAGATGCCAAATATTACGAGGATTCCTATCATAGTTATTGATATTAACCTGTGCCATTTCCCGAACACGGCATAGATAATATGCCCTCCATCAAGCTGGCCTATGGGCAGGAGATTGAGGGATGTTATGAAAAATCCTATCCAGCCTGCAAATGCTATGGGGTGCAAAAGTATGTCCTGCCCCTCTGGCACAGGGCCGATTACAAAGTAAGAAAGAATAGAAAATATCAGGGACGAACCAAGCCCCAATACCTCTTTTTCTTCGGGAATGGTGATTATTGTTGAGAAGTTCAATCCGATGACAGTTACTACAATAGAAGTAATAAAACCCGCAAGCGGGCCAATAGCGCCTATATCCAGAAGCGCCCTTTTATCCATAATGGGTGACCTGGTCTTTATTACTGCGCCAAATGTGCCTACAAGAAATGGCGGAGGCGCTGGGATGAAATACGGGAAACTTGCCTTAACGCCATGTCTTCTTGAGGCAAAAAAGTGGCCGAACTCATGGGTAAGGAGAATGGTCAAAAGGGTCAGTGAAAACGGTATGCCTTCAATTAATCGAAAAGGTTCTTGAAATGGGTTAACCCCTTTCTGCAAAGCCCCTGCAATGATAGTGGTAGCAACAGTTAGTATAAATAATGCTATAGGTATAATAAATTCACGCCTGCGTCTGACCGCATGCTGTGTTGTCGATTCTTCTGTATTGAGATAAAATTGTTCCTGTTCAGACATGGTAGATTATTATCATAACCGATATCTTAAAAGATTTCCAATCATTGACCACTAAATTTTATTATGATAAAAGAGGCTGGAGGATGAATATGGAGAAAAAAATCGGTAGTGCAGCTCTTTCCCTCATCAAAGGAGACATTACGCATGAAGAAACTGATGCTATTGTGAATGCCGCCAATTCAAGGCTTGCAGGCGGCGGTGGCGTTGACGGCGCCATCCATAGGGCAGGCGGGCCAAAGATAATGGAAGAGTGCAGAAAGATAGGCGGATGTCCTACTGGCAGTGCAGTTATTACAACAGGCGGAAACCTCAAGGCAAAATATGTCATCCACACAGTAGGTCCAATATATCATGATGGTAAGCACAATGAAGCAAAACTCCTATCAAGTGCATACAAGAGCAGCCTTGAAATTGCAGTAAAGAATGGCATCAAGAGCCTTGCCTTTCCTTCTATTTCAACTGGCGCATATGGCTATCCAATAAACGAAGCAGCAGAGATTGCGCTCAAGACAGTTATGGATTTCATCAGGGCAGATAAAGGATTATCCCTTGTGCGCTTTGTCCTTTTTTCAGACCAGGATTTTGAGGTGTATAAGAAGGCGCTGGAGAAATTAACAAAATGACGAAAACCGTTTCACAACCCGCTTTATTCAGAAAACTCCTCAAAAAAGGTATAATCGTTTTGCCCGGCGCATTTAATGCGGCATCTGCTATGCTTATAGAAAAATGCGGATTCAAGGCTGTATATATGTCGGGCGCAGGCATATCAAACAGTGCAGGTCTTCCTGATATAGGAATTTTAGCAAGGGATGAATTTGTCCAGCAGGCAAGTTACATTGCCAGTGCTGTCAATATCCCTGTAATTGCCGATGCTGATACCGGTTTTGGCGGGCCATCTGAGGTTAAAGAGACTGTCAGGGCATTTGAAAGGGCAGGGGTTGCAGGCATCCAGATAGAAGACCAGAAGCCAGTCACAAAAAAATGCGGTCATCTTGCGGGCAAAGAGGTCATATCTGCAAAGGCTATGGGAGAAAAGATTAAGGCTGCCTGCAGGGCAAGAAGGGATAAGGATTTTCTTATTATAGCAAGGACAGATGCCAGAGGCGTCAATGGTTTTAATGATGCAGTGAAAAGGGCAAAGGTGTATGCAGATGCTGGGGCAGACGTGATTTTTCCGGAGGCGCTGGAATCAAAGGATGAGTTTAAGGAGTTTGCAAAGCTGGTAGATGAATCGCTTATGGCAAATATGACGGAGTTTGGTAAGACGCCGTATATCTCAATTAGAGAGTTTAGAGAGATGGGTTATTCCATAGTGCTCTTTCCCATGACAGTCTTCAGGATTGGAATGAAGGCAATGGAGGAGGCACTGATTGAATTAAAGAGAAAAGAGACGCAGAAGGGGTTGCTCCGAAAGATGCAGACGAGGAAGGAGTTGTATAAACTTTTGGGATATGAAAAGTAACCCACCTTTGCTTCCCATTGATAAAATCCCCCTCTTTTCCCCCTTTGAAAAAGGGGGATGAAGGGGGATTAAAGGTGTGGGATGGCGGGGCATCTTTAGCCATATGTCGTCATTCCTGCCCCTGCTTAAAACATGCAGGGGTAAACTCCAGCAGGAATCCAGAAAAAACAAAAAGCTGGATTCCGCATCAAGTGAGGAATGACAGAAAAAAATAAGGAGACCGTGCAGCAAGACTACAGGGAATTACAAGTTAAAAAATATTTGAAAGGAGGTCTAACAGAGTGAATTTTGATCTTACTGAAGAACAAAAGATGGTAAAAGACACTGCGTGGAAATTCGCCGACGCTGAGATAATGCCGTATGCCAGAGAAAATGATGTAAAGGAGCATTTTCCCATAGAGATATTTAAAAAGATGGCTTCTCTCGGCTTTCTCGGCGGTCCGATACCTGAAAAATACGGCGGTGCTGGGCTTGATTTTATAGGCGATGCCATAATCTTTGAAGAGATTGGCAGGGCAGATTCTTCTTTAAGGACTGCTTTATCTGTTCAGGTATCTTTGGTGGGGCTTACAATCCTCAACTGGGGAACTGAGGAACAGAAACAAAAATATCTTCCAAAGCTCTGTAGCGGCGAATTTATTGGATGCTTTGCCCTTACAGAACCAAATGCAGGGAGCGACGCTTCAAGCATTATAACCAGTGCGATGTTGAAAGGCAATGAATGGATATTAAATGGAACAAAGACATGGATCAGCAGTGGCAGTATAGCAGATATTGCAATTATATTTGCAGTAACGGATAAGACAAAGGGGCATCATGGCATAACAGCATTTATTGTAGAAAAGGCAAGTTCTGGTTTTTCTACAAAAGATATAAAGGGCAAACTTGGACTAAGGGCGTCCAATACAGCAGAGCTTATCTTTGAAGATTGCAAGATTCCGAAGGATGCTGTTTTAAGCGGCATTGGCAATGGCTTCACTGTTGCTATGAGCGCACTTGATAATGGCAGATACGGCGTTGCATCAGGTTGCGTTGGCATTATGCAGGGTTGCATAGACGCTTGCACTAAATATGCTAAGGAGAGACATCAGTTTGGTAAGCCCATTGCCAGTTTTCAGCTTATTCAGGAAAAGATTGCAAGAATGATTGTGGACTGCGATGCAGCAAGGCTTCTTGTGTATCGGGCAGGGCATCTTAAAAACAAAGGCATAAAAAATACCATTGAAACATCCATTGCGAAATATTTTGCAAGCGAGGCAGCCAACAGGGCAGCGTCGGACGCTGTGCAGATATTTGGCGGCTATGGCTATTCAAATGAATATCCGGTAGAGAGATATTTCAGGGATGCGAAGGTTGCAACAATTTATGAGGGGACATCAGAGATACAGAAACTCATTATTGGGGGGCATGCGTTGGGGATAAAGGCATTCTCTTAATTAGACGTTGAAAAATCATTGACCCAGAAAATGCAAGAGCATTTTCTGACAAACACAATACCTCCCCCTGTCCCCCTCCATGAGGGGGACAGGGGGAGGCTGCGTCAAAGTTGGCTGTCCAAATACTCACGTACTTAAAACAGTATGCTCCGTTTTGTCCAGCCAGCTTTTCCTTGTCCCCTGATAGAAACTTTCAGGGGCAGGCTCTGGCTCAAATCTTGCGTTTGCCCCGAATAATAAAAACTAAATGCATTTTTCGGGTTGACAAAAAAGCAGCGAATGGATAATAATATTCCTTCAACTATAATATAGTTTTCAACTATTCACTGACCACTGTTCACTCATCACTGTAGTTACATTGCCCCCGTAGCTCAGATGGATAGAGCAGCAGATTCCTAATCTGTTGGCCGGACGTTCGAATCGTCTCGGGGGCACCAATACTCGCTTTGCGAGAATTGTAAAATGCAAATTGCAAAATTCAAATTGTAAAAATAACCTTTCCATTCATTTTAAAATTTGCAATTTTCAATCTCCAATTTACAATTCGACATTCATAGAATGTCGTAAGGAGGATTTATGTCAGTATCAGCGTATGTATTTATAGAATGTGAGCATGGCAAATCAATGGCTGTAGCTGACAAGGTGAGCAGTATAGCTGGCGTAAGAGAGGCTCACCCTGTAACAGGTCCATATGATGTCATAGCCTATGTTACAGCGTCTAACTTTAAGGTGCTTGGTGAAGTGGTGATAAAAAAGATTCAGGGAGTTGTCGGTGTAAAAAAGACTCTTACAAATGTGATAGTTGAGTAGCTGCAGCGTTTGTTTAAAACTCACCTATTTCCCCATCACTTTTACAACTACCCTCTTTCTTCTTCTGCCGTCGAACTCAGCGTAATATACCTGCTGCCATGGCCCTAAATCCAATTTGCCTTTAGTTATCGGAAGAATCACCTGATGTCCGATGAGAAGATTCTTGAGATGGGCATCTCCGTTTGTCTCGCCTGTTCTGTGATGCCGGTAATCCGGCCCTTCTGGCGCAAGCTTTTGCAGCCACTCCTCAATATCCTGTATAAGCCCTGATTCCGCATCATTTACATAGATCCCTGCTGTTATGTGCATGGCAGATACGAGCGCCATCCCATCTTCAACACCGCTTTTTTTTACAACTTTTTCCACTTCGTCAGTGATATTAATATATTCCCGTTTTTTCTTTGTTTCAAAGAAAAGATATTCTGTGAAAGTTTTCATCTCTTAGCCCCCGTGCAGTTAATCCTGTCTCAAGACAGTGTCCCTTTTCCAGTTTTTATCATCTGTTTCTGGATAATCTATATTATAATGAAGGCCGCGACTCTCCTTCCTGAGCATGGCGCATTTTATAATAAGCTCAGCTACTGTGGCAATATTTCTAAGCTCAAGTAAATCGCTTGTTATGCTAAAGTTCCAGTAGTATTCATTGATTTCAGCCTTGAGATTTTCTATTCTCCTGCGCGCCCTATCTAATCTTTTATTTGAACGGACTATTCCCACATAATTCCACATAAATCTTCTTACCTCATCCCAATTTTGAGAAATGATAACTGCCTCATCGCTGTCAACTGCCCCGCCTGTCTCCCATGTTGGTATTTGAGGGATTGTGACCCCGGATTTGTTTAAAAACTCCTTTGCCTTCAAATGCGCCCTGTTTGCAAATACGAGTGCTTCCAGCAGAGAATTTGATGCAAGTCTGTTTGCTCCATGAAGGCCTGTGCAGGCTGTCTCTCCTATAGTGAATAGCCTTTTGATTGAGGTTTCACCATAATCATTAGCTAATATCCCTCCGCACATGTAATGCGCTGCAGGAACTACAGGAATCGGTTCTTTGGTCATATCAAATCCAAATGAAAGGCATTCTTCGTATATATTGGGGAATCGCGTTTTTATAAAGGAATGTTCTTTATGTGTGATATCAAGGTAGACGCAGTCAGAACCGCTTTTCTTAAGCTCAAAGTCAATAGCCCTTGCAACAATATCACGCGGGGCTAAATCTTTCATTGGATGATATCTTTCCATAAAAGGCGTCCCATCCTTAAGCCTCAAAATACCGCCTTCTCCTCTCACTGCCTCAGATATGAGAAAGCTTTTTGCCTTGGAGTGATACAGGCAGGTAGGATGGAACTGAATGAACTCCATGTTTGCAATCGTGGACCCTGCCCTGTATGCTATTGCGATACCGTCTCCTGTGGCAATGTCAGGGTTGCTCGTAAACAGATAAACCTTTCCTGCTCCCCCAGTTGCAATAATTGTAGCCTTTGCCAAAAAGGTATGGACATCTCCAGTCTTCTTATCCAGGACATATGCGCCCCAGCAGATATCCTCATCTAATTTTTCTATAAACTTGGAATGGGTTATAAGGTCAACGGCTATATAGTTTTCATAGACAGTGATGTTTTTATCAGCAGCAACAGCCTTTAACAAGGCCTCTTCTATCTCTTTGCCTGTTATGTCTTCTGCATGAACTATGCGCCGCTTCGAATGACCGCCTTCCTTCCCCAGGTCTAACTCTTCAATATTGTTGACGACCCTTTTTGTAAATCTCGCCCCAAGTTCCATAAGCTCCATTATTCTATTGGGTCCGTCTTTTACTACCAACTCCACAATTTCCGGGTGGCACAGTCCGGCGCCAGCCGCTATCGTATCTTTTATATGCGCCTCAAAACTGTCTTCCGCACTCAAGACAGAGGCGATGCCTCCCTGTGCATAGAAACTTGCAGACTCTCTTTTTTCGCGCTTCGTGACTATAGAAACAGTCCCAAACTTTGCAGCCTTTAATGCAAAACTTAAGCCTGCTACGCCGCTTCCTATAACAAGGAAGTCTGACTTTATCTCCAAGATGCCTCCGTAAAAATTAAACTTGATAATACATTCCCCTTGATACAAGGGCTGGGACGGTCTACCACGTTCTGGAACACGATATATGGTAAATTCTAACATACAAGGGCAAGGATGTGGATCGTAAAGAGGTTTCACCTTCCCCTT
>MGQA01000052.1:0-11720 GCA_001797665.1 Deltaproteobacteria bacterium GWF2_42_12
TGTTCATGGGTGCTGAGTGCGCCGGAGAGCATGATGGTTTCTGTCCCAACGTAGAACATGTTTTTAATCCCGGGGAACCCTTCATGGTCTTTGTTAAAATAAGGCTCTGCATCCTGAAAGAGCCTCTGTCCGATCTCAACCCTTTCCTCATACGAGAGCCCAGGGGGAGGGACGAGGATATTGATTACAAGATTTCTATTCCCCTGGGGGAGATACTCCATCTTGGGGAAGAGGAGCACTGCAATCAGGAGAGAGACAGAGGTAAGGGAAAGGATTGTTACGATGCCTGTTTTCCTGTCTCTGAGAACAAAGGCAACCGTAGTCATGATAACATCAGCAAGCCGTGTGCCGAGCGCAGTGAGGAAATTTTCCTTTGCATAGATTTGCCCCCGTGCCAGAGAGAAGAGTCTGTGGGAGAGCATAGGCACAACTGATACAGAGACAAAGAGGCTTATGGTTACTGCGCAGCTTACAGCAAGGGCAATATCTCCGAATAATTGCCCTGCCTCTTCTTTCACAAAAACAACAGGAAGAAAGACAGCTACGGTGGATACGGTTGTGTTGAGAATTGCTCCCCATACCTCTTTTGCTCCGTCATAGGCAGCATCAAAGGCTGATTTTCCCATGTTCCTATGGCGGTCAATATTTTCAAGGACAACGATTGCATTGTCCACAAGGATCCCCACGGAAAAGGAAATCCCTGCAAGACTCATGACATTCAGGTTTCTGCCCAGGGCGTGCATGAGGATAAAGGTGCCAATAATGCTGATGGGTATTGCGGTAGAGATGACGAGGGTTGCGGTTATGGATCGTAAAAAGATGAGGAGTACAGCGATTGCGAGCGCTCCGCCTATGATGATATCTGTTTGCACAAGCTCTATGGCTCCCCTGATGTACGGCCTCTGGTCATAGACCCAGTCAAGATAGATCTTTTCGTCCTTCAGCTTTTCTTCATTGAGTCCTTTTACTACTACTTCAACACGATCAGAAAGCTCGATGATATTGACCCCATGCTCTGGTTTTACGCCAATGGCCATCCCCTCCTTTGCATTATGGATCATGGCAACCGTGCGCTTTTCAAAGCCAATAGCTACGTCGGCAACATCAGAGAGGATAACCCGCTTTTGGCCTGTAGTTCTCAGCACCACATTTTTTATATCTTCGGGAGAGGTAAACTCTGCGATGGTTCTTATCCGGTAGTCCCTTCGTCCTATTCCCAGGCTTCCTGCCGCAACATTGACATTCTCTGTTCTCAGGATATTTATGATATCATCTATCGTAAGGCTGTATGCCGCGAGTTTATCCGGCTTTACCATGATGTGGAGCTGTTTTTCTGTGCCGCCGCCGATAAAGAGCTCTGCCACTCCATGAACCCGCTCCAGGTGCTGCCGCACCTCATTTTCAAAAAAGGTCCTGTAGGTATTTACATGATTCGGATTGTCTTTGGCGGTCCGTAAAATCATCCATATGACCGGTGTTGTTGCAGCACCGGTTGCATTGATGACCGGCTTTTCCACATTTTCCGGATATGCAATTACTTCATTGAGCTTATTCGATACTCTGAGAAGGGCGTCATCCACATGCGTGCCGATCTTGAATCGCAAGGTAATCGCACCCTGGTTATTAAAGGAGGAGCTTTCCATGTCAATGAGGCCGGGAACCCCTTTGAGCACACCTTCCTGCTCTTCAATGATCTCCCGCTCGACCTCATAGGGCGTTGCACCGGGCCATGGTGTCGTTACGGTTATCTCAGGCTCTGTTACATCCGGCGTGAGCTGATAGGGCATGCGCATCAGTCCGATGATGCCAAAGAGGAGGATGAGGATGACGCCAACGAAAACGGTGACAGGTTTTTGTATGGAGAGTTTTATGAAGTCCATATCTTTTAAATTTCCAATGTCAAAATCCAAATGTCAAATCAAGCTCGAAGTTCAAAATCCAAAGTAAAGCTCTCCGTCCTCAAGGGCTGAGCTTACCAGTAAGGAAAATATCATTTTCCATTGCGCCCCTTGACCCCGCCTTGAAAGGCGGGGCTTACGTGGCACTCGCTGGTTAATACTTTTGATCTTGGGATTTTGCCCCTGATTGAATCTATCAGGGGTTCATTTGACATTTGGGCTTTGAAATTTGACATTTATGCCATCGCCGCTATTTCATTATTTGGGGTTTAATTTAACCTTGGAATCTACCTACTATTTAGCGCTCACCGGCTGTCCATCCATGAGCCGCTCATTTCCCTTGCTAACCACCTTCATCCCTTGCTTCAGCATGTGAGACTCCACACCAGCCCGAATTCCTGCATAGCCGACCACAGTGACAGGGATCATCTTTGCCTGGGATTCGATCACTGCAAAGACAATAGTGTTTCCAAACCGTGAAACAAGGGCGTCCCGCGGCACCATGAGGGCCTTTTTCTTTTCTCCGATAGGGAGGCTTGCCTTTGCCTCCATCCCTTCGATGAGCGGGATGTTGCTCTTCACCTGTATCTTAACGGGAAATGTCCTTGTCTGGATATCCCCCTGGGGGACAATTGCAGATACTGTGCCGGACAGCCTATTTCCCCCTGAGAATACCTGCACACCCAGGCCTGTCCTGATGAAACGGACTACCTCTTCAGGCACATTTACAATAATATCCACGACCTTATTGCGTGCAATCGTTGCCACTGTGCCGCCCGGGCTCAGCCACTCGCCCCGGTCAATATGTTTTTTGACCACAATACCGTCAAAGGGAGCAGTGATAATCTTTCTTTTCAGTTCTGCTTCAAGACCTGCAATCTCAGCCTTCATGGCATCAGCCCTTTTTTCAAGTCCTTTGACTTTAAATCTGATCTCATCTATTGCCTGCTCTGCGATAAATCCTTCCTTGTAAAGGTTTTCCATTCTCTTGAGCTCGCGCACCGCCACTTCAAGGTCTGCTAGCACCTGCTCATACGATGCCTTTGTTGCTTCTATGGTCTTTTCCAGCAGTTCTGAATCGAGGCGCACAAGGATAGCGCCCTGCTTTATCTTGTCCCCTTCTTCGAACAGAACCTCTTCTACCTTGCCGTTCACCTCAGCAGCAACCTCTGAAACCTCCTGATAAAAGACTGTTCCGACAAACTCTGCCACAGGCGCGATCATGCCCTGGCTTACCTCAGCAACAACAACCTGCGCAGGAGGTACTCCCATTGTCTCCTGGGCATAGAGAAAAGAGAAATGGGATAGAAATATAAAAATAAAAAATACTATCTGGTTTATCATTGACACCCGCTCCACCGTTTCAGAATGGTACTCTAAAAGTATTATACTATATAATATAGGCTGGATGTTTGCTCAAAGTTTGCTATCAGCGCACTTATCGCGTACAAGGTTTATCCCTCTCCCTATCGCGGGGGAGGGCTATTGGACTATGAAGGGGACTTTGGTGTGTGGTTTATTTTTCCCCATAGCATCCCAGAGTCGGCTTGCTTCCCTCGAAGGTAGAATTTGTTTTTATAAGCCAATCTTCTCTAACTTTGTAGCTCTTTGGGTTCGCATAATATGAGTCAACTGCCTCGTGCAAAACCTTTGTCATGCCTGCAACATATGCTTTTGTCCTCTGCCTGCCTTCTATCTTTAAGGCATTCATACCCGCGTCTATGATTTTCGGGATTAGTTCAAGGACATTCAGAGACTCAGGCTCTTCAAAGGCATAGACATATTCACCGTTTTCGTTAATATACCTTCCCTTGCAGCAGGTGGGGTAGGGTGATGTCTCGCCTGTGCCAAGTTCATTTAAAACAACATTGTTTAAGGTAATCTTAAGTTTGTCATCTTCATTTATGAATCTTACAAATCTTGACGGCGAACATGCGCCCTCTGTATTGGTTGACGCGCCAGTAACAAAACTGGAAAGATAGCACCTTCCCTCAATATTTATGCAGAGCCCGCCAATGGCAAAGACCTCAAGCTCCACATCGGTTTTGCTTCGTAAATCCTTCATCTCATCCACGGTAAGGACTCTGGGCAAAACTACCCTTTTAATGCCAAAGTGTTTTTTATAAAAATTTATAGATTCATAGTTTGAGCTGCTTGCCTGAACACTGAGATGGATATTTGTATCTGGATATTTATCCCTTGCATATTTCAAGATTCCGAGATTTGCCAGAATAATAGCGTCGGCATTCAATTTAACCGCATTATCTATGGATTTATACCATTGATGATAAGTATCCATCTGCGGAAAGGTGTTTACAGCGAGGTAGACCTTTTTGCCTCTCTTCCGGGCATATTCAATACCTTCTTTCAGTTCATTAGGTGTAAAATTCAGGCCTTCGAAATTTCTAGCGTTGGTGGCATCATTAAAGCCTGTGTAGACCACATCAGCGCCATTATCAATTGCAGCTTTTAATGAGGGGAGATTACCAGCAGGGCAAACAAGTTCTATTTTTTTTAAAGATAACATTTCAATTCATCTTTTCTTTGCGTCATAGTTTGATTGGGCAATGGAAACTGTTATTTTATTCTTCTCTTTTGAAAATTAAATAATGGAGACGTTTGGCTAATTTGCTATCAAGGTCTTTGAGAATTTTGTACTGTTCTATAGCTGAATCATTATCCCTTTGCGAAAGAAAAACTACCCCCAAGCTAAAATAAGCCAGCGCATGATCAGACTTTAGTGCAATCGCCTGTTTATAGGCTTCAATCTCATGTGTCGTGTCATTGAGTTTGCCATATATCACCCCAAGGTTGTAGTATACATCAGCGTCGTCCGGTTTAAGGGCGAGAGCCTTCTTATAGGCTTCGAGCGCTTCAGCGTAGTCATTGAGTTTTCCATAAATTATTCCAATATTGTAGTATGTGTTGCCATCATATGGATCAATGAGAATTGCCTGTTTATAAGACTCAAGCGCTTCATTGTAACGTTTGAGTTTTCCATAAATTACTCCAATATTGTAGTGTGCGTTGACATCATCTGGTCTCAAGAAAATTGATTGCCTGAAGGCGTCAAGCGCTTCAGGGTAGAGTCTTAGGGCACCGTAAATCATTCCCAAATTGTAATGCGCTTCGGAATAATCTGGTCTAATACGAATCACCTGTTTATGGGCTTCAATTGCTTCAGTTGTGCGCCCGACCTTGTCATAGATAACTCCGAGCTTGAAGTGCGCTTCTGCATAATTAGGATTAATGCTGATAGCCTTCTTATAGGCTTCAATTGCTTCATCAAAGTAATTGAATTTGCCATAAACCACTCCAAGATTGAAGTGCGCCTCAGCATAATCAGGCTTAATGCGGATAGCCTGCTTATAAGCCTCTATTGCTTCATTGCTGTAATTCAGCTTACTATAAGCCGTTCCCAGGTTTAAGTGCGCCTCAGCATAATCAGGCTTAACATGTATTGCCTTTTTATAAGCCTCAATCGCATCACTGTAACGCAAAAGATTTACATTGGAATATCCAATTTGGAGATAAGCCTCGAAATGGCGTGGATCCTTTTGGGATGCTTTTTCAAAATAAGGGAGGGCCTTTTCAAAGTTATCTGACCACAGAAAGGTAAGTCCTGTGGAGTAAAGACCTTCAGCGGAATCAATTCCAGCGTCTCTTCTTCTTGTTTCCCATTCGGCGAGCGACATTTCTTTGAAGAGTTTTAGCTTCGCTATCTTTTCACCAGGAACAGCAAATCTCATTTTTTGCCCTTCAATACTTTTATAGATTGCAACACCAATGACTTCGCCTCGCAAATTAGCAATAGGGCTGCCGTTTAAACTACGAGGTAGGGGCGCTGAAATCTGGACAATTTTTCCAAATAAGGGAATCTCCCGGACAGCTACTACAATACCCTCTGAGACCGCTTGATCAGAGACTGTTGGGTTGCCAATTACCGTAATTTGTTCCCCTTCTTTCGGAATATAACTACTTATTGATAAGGGGTGAACTTTTTTGGCAGAAATATCCACTGAAGCGCGGATAATACCTGTTTCTTTGTCTTCTGCCACAATATGTGCGATAGGGTATGCTTTCCCATCCGCAACTTTGACTTCAGCGCGGTAAGCGCCTTCAAGTATATGACTTATGATAATAACATCGCCTTTTTCGCTGATAAAAAAGCCGTTTCCCTGATTAATAATTTTTCCTTCTTTATCGTATGCCACTACAACGACAGTTGATGGCGATATCTTTTTGGCAATCTCTATCAATTCTTCTTGCGCCATCACTGCATGCGGTAAGGCAAAACAAAAAAGAAACACAATCAGAGATGTAGAAAAAAACCTATTTGACTTCATGTGTTCACCTATGGATAAGCTTGCTCTTAAATTTGGGACATTCTTACTTAATCAAAGCGTCTTATCGCGTGCGCTAACCTCTACCGGAGTCCCTCTTGTAATCATCAAAGCCTTGCTTGCGCTCTTATTTTTAACTGCAATTTCCAGAAGGCCGCAACCACCTATGAGGCAGGCAACATCGCCGTCTTTTGCATATGCGTAGGAAGGGACAAGTTTTTTAATTATAATATGCCCAACCTCTGTTTGAAAAGCCTTATTTTTGAAAACCCTCCTTAGCAGCCCCTCATCTATATTTGTAATAAGATTGCCAAACCTATCAATATGAATTATCTGGCCTGTAATCTTTCCATTGTGAATAGGTGGTTGTTTGAATTCGAGTTTGTTTATTGATTGCGTTCTTTTCCCAAAAAGGCTTGGGTCAACACCGAGAGATAGATATGCACTGACAGGCGCGAATTTATCTCTTCCATGGAAAGTAGGGCTTACATATCCAAGAAAATATTTTTTATTTGTTAACAGTATTATTTGTTTTACTTTTTCCCGCTGCAAGGCCATATCAAAAATGCCATTGTCAGGTCCGACAAAAAAATATTTTTCTGTCTCAATGAGGATTGGTTTTCTTTTTCCACCTACCCCTGGATCAACAACCGCCATGTGGACTGTACCCTTAGGAAAAAAAGGGGCAGCATGGGATAAAACGAAAGAGCCTGATGTTACATCTTGAGGAGGAACATTATGGCTAATATCTACTATGGTTACACCAGGATGGAGCGAGAGGATTATGCCTTTCATTGCTCCTACATAACTGTCTTCTGTGCCAAAATCTGTTAGAAGTGTGATGATGCCTGCCATTTTTACCCCGTTAGAAGCCTCCTCTCTCAGAGGTAAATCCCCGCTTGAAGTCAATCGTCTTAAATAATTTAGAAGCTTCTAACTGGATTTATCCTTCAATAGCTTGAGGAAGAGGAATACACAAGACTGGAATCTTAGAACCCCTTAGAACCTTTTCTGTTGTGCTCCCGAAGAAAAGCCTTTTCATTGGAGAGGAAGTGCCGAAACTTCCCATCACAATAAGGTCAATATTTAATTCCCGCGTTTTACGCAAAATGTTAAGAAACGGAATGCCATCTTCTACAATTTCCTTAATACTCAGCTTGCCGAGCTTTTTTATTGCATCTTTTCTCAATTTATCAAGCTCTTTCTTGGCATTTTTTTCCATAAGCTTTTTTGCTTCAGACTTTGAACAGAGTTGAAGGTCTGCAATTTTGTCTTGCAAATCCATGTCTATTACATGCAGCAGTAATATCTCTTTATTACCTTCTGTTGCAATATCCAGTGCATAATAAAAGGCATGTTTTGAGCACTCAGAAAAATCCAGAGGCACAAGAATTTTTTTAATGCCTTTCATCCTGAACCTCCGTGTTTGGCTGTTTCTTGGTTCTTAACTTGTCTAATCTTTCTCTTATCTCTGTTGGCAGATGGATGCCCTCAAAATCCATTTCAGATAGAAGCTCCATTAGCACATCAACCTTTTCTCTTGTATTCAACTTCTTATGTATAATGATACGCCTTTCACCTTTGAGCACACAAATTCCTCCAGGAGTATTAACTTCGCCTTTTCTAAGGTCATCGTAAGAGAGTTTTACCGCAAGTTTTTCTGCTGCCTCTTCCAGAATCGGAAGTATTGTTTCATCTTTTACCAACTTCGTCCTCCTTGTCCCACAGACTACTCTTAAATTTACTATACCATATAAAAAAGGAATTTGTTAGATTAGGCTTAGCGTGGCCTATTAATATTATATTATTACCTTAATTTGCCCAAATTTTCAACCCTTGATAAAGCTGCCCTTGATAAAATCCCCTTTTCAAAGGGTATTTTATATGTTATCTAAAAATATATGAAAAATTTATATGAGCGTCTTAAATCAGGTCTTGCAAAGACTCATAATAATATTGTTAATAAAATAGATGGTTTTTTCTCTTCGGGGGCCTCGCGTCAGGAATTGGAAGAAATGCTTGAAGAAACCCTTATAACCGCAGATGTTGGTGTAAAGACATCCGGTATAATTGTCGAGGGTGTGGCAAATAGATTTAAAGGCTATAATATAGATGAACTTAAAGGCTACTTGAGAGATGCAGTTTTTGAAATACTGAGAGATTGCCAGAGGCCCTTGGAGGTTACGGCAAAACCATTTGTAATAATGGTTTTGGGCGTAAATGGAGTTGGAAAAACAACAACCATTGGTAAGCTTGCATCCAGGCTTACATTTGAAGGCAAAAAGGTTATTCTTGCAGCAGGGGATACATTCAGGGCTGCTGCGATAGAACAATTAGAGGTGTGGGGCAAGAGGACAAGCAGTGATGTGATAAAGCAGAGCCACGGCGGCGATCCTGCGGCGGTTGCCTTTGACGCTATAAAGGCAGCAGTTGCAAGGGATGTTGATGTAGTGATTTTAGACACAGCAGGGAGACTCCATACAAAGATAAACTTAATGGAGGAGTTAAAGAAGGTAAAAAGAGTTGTATCAAGAGAGATTGCTGGTGCGCCGCATGAGGTTCTTTTAGTGTTAGATGCGTCAACAGGTCAGAATGCTATCAACCAGGCAAAGATATTTAATGAGGCTATAGGTGTTACAGGCATAGCGCTAACAAAGCTTGATGGAACTGCAAAGGGTGGTATAATTGTAGCTATTGCGAATGAATTAAAGATACCTATTCGTTTTATAGGTGTTGGGGAAGGGGTTGAAGACCTGAGGCAGTTTGATGCAAAGGAGTTTGTAGAGGCGATGATTTAAAATCAAGTCCTAAATTCAAAGCACTAGATTCTAAACAAAAGGCAAATAACAAAAAATAGTTTTAGATATTAGAATTTAGAATTTCAAGCCATGAAGATTTCTTTTATCGGGGCAAAATATGGATGAGAAGCTGAAAACATTCTATGAACTTTACGAGAGAAGAAAGAGCATACGGGAGTTTTTAGACAGAAAAATAGAAAAGGATAAACTTGAACGTATTCTTGAAACCGTGAGAAGGGCTCAGAGTGCTGCGAATCGTCAGCCGTGGCATTTTATAATCATTGAAAAGGAACATACAAAAAAACTGCATGAGGTCTTGACAAAAGAAGGATTTAAGACAGCCCCACTTATTATTGCAGCGTGTGCAGAACCGCAAAAAGCCTGGGTTAGAAAGGCAGACAACAGAAACTATGCCTGGGTTGATGTCAGCATCGCAACAACAGAGTTAATTAGCGCCGCAACAGCTGAGGGGCTTGGCACATGCTGGATTGCAGCTATTGACCCTGTCAGGGTTAAGGAGATTTTAGGCATTCCTGCATATATCGAGGTTGTTGGCCTCATTGCAGTTGGTTATCCGCTTACACCACTCGTAAAAGAAGAAAAAAATAGAAGGCCTTTAGAGGAGATAATTCACTATGGTAAATGGTGAAGAAGAAAAAAAATCCGACTATGTGCTTTTACGTTCTGACAGGAGAAGGAATCTGCGGAGCCATCTCCTTGTTTTGAATGTCAGAGGAGAGGCTAGCAATAAGAGCTTTTTTGGTTATGCAAAGGTCATAAGCAGGGGAGGGATGTTTATTGCCACTGTAAATCCAAGAGAGATTGGAGAAGAATTTATGATAGAGTTCTCTCTTCCCGATAAGACACCGGTGAGATGCAAATGTCGTGTTGTATGGAGAAGAGATTTTGTCCCCCGGGCGCTTCATGAACCCGGGATGGGGATAAAATTTCTGGATATGGCTGAGGAGATAGGAAATAAGATAGATAGATGGGTGAAAAAGGGGTAATATAGGAAATTGAAGATTGCTTATTAGGCAGAAGATGAGAAGTTGAGAAGATAAGAAGTTAAGAGTTTTTTCTCAACCCCCTAATCTCTTAACCTCTTAACTTCTATTTTTAAGGTGGAGCAAAGCGACATATGTCTGAACTAAGAAAAGACCTTATCACCAGAGAATGGGTTATCATGGCGCCTGAAAGGGCAAGGAGGCCATCGGATTTTCACCATCAGCGCGAGGCTCAGGCAGTTGTTACGAAGAACCATTCTGTATGTCCCTTCTGCTCCGATAACGAGTCAATGACCCCGCAGGAGATACTTGCCTATAGAGGTAAAGGCGCTAAACCAAACTCATCAGGTTGGTGGGTGAGGGTTATTCCGAACCGCTTTCCGGCCCTTATGGTGGAGGGAAAGCTAAACAGAACTGAACACCTCATATATGATAAGATGAATGGCGTTGGCGCCCATGAGGTAATAATTGAAACACCTGAACACGGCAAACCACTTTCCAGGCTTAATGAAAGACAATTGAAAGAGATTCTGTGGGCATACAGAGAGCGGTATACAGATCTATGTAAAGATTCAAGGCTTAAATACATCCTTATCTTTAAAAACCACGGCAAGGTTGCAGGCGCTTCTATTGAACATTCCCATTCTCAGCTTATTGCCACCCCCATGATTCCGCAACAGGCATGGATAAAGATAAAAGGGATAGAGCAGTATTATGACTATAGAGACAATTGTGCGTATTGCGATATAGTACGGGCAGAAAGTGGGAAGAACGAACGGACTATAATTGAAAATGACTATTTTATTGCAATAGGGCCTTATGCCGCACGACACCCATTTGAAACATGGATATTACCTAAGAGACATAGCGCTTCATTTGTAGATATGAGTGAAACAGAGATAGATGAGCTGTCAACTACGTTAAAAATGATTCTTTTGAAACTGGAACTCTGCCTTAATGATCCTCCTTATAATTATACCATTATCAATAGTCCTATTAATTCAGGGGTTATCAGCCAGTTCCATTGGCACATTGAAATAATTCCGAGGCTTACAATTGCCGCTGGCTTTGAACTCGGAACAGGCATTTATATAAACCCAGTCCCACCTGAGGAGTCTGCAAGGTATCTGAGAGAGATAAAGACACTCGTATAAAGGTTGAGGGTAACGTTAAGAGGAGGTTTACCCCCGTACCAAAAGTTTTGGTGTGGGGTGAAATCCGAAAAACCTCAACCTTTGCCTCAACCTTAACCTTAACACGATGACAACTATAAACCTTATCACACTCTTGAGCGGTATTCTGTTGCTCCTTTATGGAATGAAGATAGCAGGTGACGGCATGCAAAAGGCAGCAGGTGCTCGATTGCGAGGATTCCTCATGGGGCTTACTGGCAGCCGGCTAAAGGGCGTAGCAGTCGGTGCATTGGTAACAGCGCTCCTCCAAAGCTCCAGCGCTACCATAATAATGCTCGTTAGCTTTGTTGGAGCCGGACTACTAAGCCTTTCAGCAACGATGGGTGTCATACTTGGGGCTGATATAGGTACAACTATTACTGTTCAGGTTATTACATTCAAGATTTATGATTATGCGATAGTCTTTATTGGTATCGGCATACTCTTGGAGTTCCTGGGCAGAAGAGGGCCTTTGCAGGATTTTGGTCAGGCTATCTTAGGTTTT
>MGQA01000052.1:11751-36320 GCA_001797665.1 Deltaproteobacteria bacterium GWF2_42_12
TAGAGGTTTTTTCACCGCTTGCTAATGACCCTTTATTTAAAGAGCTCCTTCTAAATCTTGGCAAAGACCCTGTTGCAGGAATAATTATTTCTGCACTTCTGACAGCCCTTCTCCATAGCAGTATCGCTACCATTGGCCTTGCGCTCACAGCAGCGCACAATGGACTTATTACGCTTGATGCAGCAATACCCATTGTATTGGGCGCGAATATCGGGACGTGTGTAAGCGCAATTACTTCCAGCATCGGTGCGCCTGCAGAGGCAAAACGTGTTGCGCTTGCGCATATCTTATTTAAGGTAATAGGGGTTGTAATTGTCCTGCCTTTCTTAACATATTTTTCCTATCTTGTTGGCATGAGCGCTTCAAGCGTTCCGAGACAGATCGCAAATGCCCATACTTTTTTCAATATCGGAATTGCAATACTATTCCTGCCATTCATTAAACCGTTTACGCAGCTTGTTGTAATGCTAATGCCTGAGCGCGCCCCCTCTGAGAAAAGGTTTGGCCCTAAATATCTGGATAAATTGGTGCTTACCTCCCCCTCCTTGGCTCTTGGTCAGGCTACCAGAGAATCCCTCAGGATGTCAGATATTGTTAGGGATATGCTGAAAAACAGCATTGAAGTCTTTAAAAAGAATGACGAGGCGCTTTCAGAGGAGATAGAAGAGAAGGATGATGAGGTAGATTTGCTTGACAGAGAGATAAAATTCTATCTTACCAAATTATCACAGGAAAGCTTGAACTCTGAGCAGGCAAGACGCGAGATGGAAATAATCACATTTGTAAATAATCTTGAAAATATTGGAGATGTTATAGACAAGAACCTAATGGAGCTTGCAAAGAAAAAGATAAAGAATCGTTTATCATTTTCCAGCGATGGTTTAAAGGAGATTATAGATTTTCACCAGAAGGTCATGGAGAATTTTGAATTGGGTGTATCGGCATTTGCAAGCGGTGATATAGAGCTTGCCCACAAACTCCTTAGGCACAAAACAAAGCTTGGAGAGATAGAGAGGGATTTAAAACAGGCGCATATAAACCGTCTTCACCTTGGCTTAAAGGAATCAATAGATACAAGCGCTATTCATTTAGATATTTTGACAAATCTCAAGAGGATAAATTCCTATATTGCAAATATAGCCTATCCGATGCTTGAGACGGAAAAGGCGGAGCAGTAACTTATAGCAAAACGAAAGGAGGTAAACTCCCGCACATTGTCCTAAAGTATTTTTGGCGTGGGGTAAAATAAGTAGATGGCAAATGCGCTTAAGAAAGGTGATGTTGCTCCAGATTTCACGCTTCCGTCGTCCTTAGGCGGCAAGGTAAGCTTAAGCGACTTTCGAGAAAAGAAGAATGTCGTAATAGTTTTCTATCCACTTGACTGGACACCTGTCTGAACAACCCAAATACCCTCATACCGGGACAATATGTCTCGTTTTGAGGCATTGGATGCCCAGGTCCTGGGCATAAGCGTTGACAGTATTCCGAGCCATAGGTCTTGGGCAGAAAAGCTCGGCGGATTAAATTATCCTCTTTTAAGCGATTTCTATCCGCATGGTGAAGTGGCTGCGCGATATGGAGTTTTGAGGCAAGACGGCTACTGTGAGAGGGCTATATTTATTGTTGATAAAAAGGGGATTATAAGGTATGCGGAGGTATATGATATTGGTAAAAAGCCGCCAAATGATATTTTGTTTTGGGAATTAGAAAAGGTGAGCAAAGGGTGATAATGCATTGATTTTTTTGGAAAAAAGCTGATGCACTTGCAAAAATAGGATTCCTCTGCTACAGTATCAATACAATTTAAGTTTCAGATAATAAAAATAAGAAAGGAGGAGTTGACATGAGTAAAAAGATTATCGATGCATTGAATGAGGATAGGGCTTATGAACTGGCCGCAATAATACAGTATATGGGACACCACTACGAGGCAGAGGGGCTTGAGAGTCCG
Organism: Deltaproteobacteria bacterium GWF2_42_12; assembly: GCA_001797665.1. GTDB lineage: Bacteria > Desulfobacterota > GWC2-55-46 > UBA9637 > UBA9637 > UBA9637. The sequence continues at coordinate 13,703 of MGQA01000052.1, forward strand.
GCAGTAATTGAGATATTCAAGAAGACTTCCATTGATGAAATGAAGCATGCAGAGCTTCTGGGAGAGAGGATTGTGTATCTCGGAGGGGTGCCAGTACAAAAGCCGACCAACATAGTAAGAGGTGGTGACCTTAAAAAGATGATAAAAGACGACCTCGATGCAGAAAATGGCGCTATAAAGAGGTATAAAGACCATATAAAGTTGTGCGAAGAGGAAAAAGACCCGACTACAAGGCTTATGCTGGAACAAATCCTTTCAGACGAAGAGGGTCATGCTGATACATGGGAGACAGTCCTCGGAATAAGAAAATAGTGCGTCTATGAGATATTGGAGGCAAAAGCCCCCCATACTTGGTGTGGAATAGTATGGAAAAGAAATTTTCAAAAAAGGAACTGCAAACCTTCGATGGCCAAAACGGCAGACCTGCCTACATAGCATACAATGGCAGTGTCTATGATGTAACTGATAATTTATACTGGATTGATGGCAACCATTTGGAATCTCACTCAGCTGGTACGGATTTAACATCTGAGCTTGACGAAGCGCCTCATGGCCCAGAGGTCTTTGAGGCTGCAAAAAAAGTCGGCATACTTGAAGATTAAGGCCAGAGCCATCGTATTAGCATTCTCTCACAAAAGCAAGTTAACAGGATGTTGAAAAAGCCCTCTATACCATTCCCGCGAAAGCGGGAATCCATAAGCTGTTGATTTTACAAAGACTGGATTCCCGATAAAAACTTCGGGAATGACAGAAAAAGAGTTTTTCAACAACCTGTTAATATATCCATCTATATAATATCTCTTTTTCACAAGGTGTAACAGTGGCTGATACTTTTGCAGACCATCCTGATATAATTGTGGAACTCAAAAAAAGGATTCAGCAAAATGGAAAAATAACATTTGCTGAATTTATGGATATTGCCCTTTACTGGTCTGATAAGGGATACTATACATCAAATAAGAACAGATGGGGTGTGCACGGCGACTATATCACGAATAGTGATATAAGCCCTGTATTCAGTAAACTCCTTGCAGCACAGCTAAATCAGATGTGGCATATTTTAGGGGAGCCGTCTCCATTCAACGTTATCGAGGTCGGCGCTGGCAGTGGAGAACTTTCATTCCAGATTGAAAAGACCATAAAAGATTTATTCCCGGAATTCTATAGGGCGGTTAATTTTAAACTGATTGATGTAAGTTATGCTTCTAAGCAAGGGGCAAAAAAAGACAAGTTTTCCTTTTATTCATCCATGGATGAAATCGGGCATAGTATCACTGGGTGTATTATATCTAATGAACTCATAGATGCTTTTCCGGTTCATCAGGTCATTGAAATAAATGGACTAAAAGAAATATATGTTGGATATAAGGATGGGCAATTTGTAGAAATAATTGACAAACCGTCAACTCTCGGACTCCCTGATTATTTTGCAAGGCTTGATATAAAGCTTGAGCATGGACAGAAGGCAGAGGTAAATTTAAAGACAATTGATTGGATAAAATCTGTTGGCAGGCTCTTGGATAAGGGTTTTGTAGTTACAGTTGATTATGGTTTTCCTGCAAAGGAGCTTTTTCAGCCACACAGGGGTTCCACCCTTCAGTGTTATTATAAACATGCCATGAATGATAACCCATTCCAAAGGATTGGGTATCAGGATATGACATCAAAGGTAGATTTTACGAACCTTACAAAAGCCGCAAGGGGAGCTGGCCTGGAAGTTACTGGGTTTACAACACAATTTTATTTTCTCATGGGACTTGGAGTTCTGGAAGAGTTAAAGGAGATTGGGGAATTGAATGTAAACAGTCTTGATATGCTAAAGTGGAATCAAGGGATTAAAGAATTGATGTTGCCAGGCGGCATGGGAGATGATTTTAAAATCTTGATTCAGCATAAAGGGATTGATGCGCCGGCGCTGAAGGGGTTTAGCTATAAGGATTTGAAATATACTCTGTAAGAGAGAGATGATTACACAGATTATTAAAACCGATTACACAGATTCCAAAAGAGTATTTAAATCTGTGTAATCAGTTTCATGGGAGGTTTTATGGCAGAAGAAATGGATTTTTCAAGCACCCGAGAGTGGTCAGTAGATGAATGGACAAAGGAGTGGACTATCCGTGTAGGCAAGGCATATTATTGTTCTCTATGCGGAACAATGGCAATGGTGACAAAAGGCGGCGTTGGGGTCATGGAACCCAAATGCTGCGGCAAGGCTATGGTCCTCGTGGAGAGGCCGGATGATATCAGGTGAGACAGTTGCAGGTAATATGCCTGTTAAGGACAAGAATATACTTGGCCAGGTTTACCGATGTTCTATTTGTGGAGCAGAACTTTCTGTAATAAAAGGTGGGCGCGGACAATTAAAACCTATATGCTGCAATAAAGAGATGGCTGCATTAGAAACTATAAACAGTGTATATGTTTGTTCTGTATGCCACAGTGAGTTTATGGTAATCAGGGGTGGAGATAATTTAGAACCAATATGTTGTAATAAAAAGATGAGCCCCGTTAGAAGTCTCCTTCGCTGAAATTCGATTCTCAGCGGGGCACATATTTATATAAGAATGGGCTTCTAACGGGGTGAAACTAAGATTACACTGATTATAAAGGGCAAATTACGCAGATTAAAAATACAAATCTGTGTAATCGTATTCTGAAATCTGTGCAATCATTAATAATAAAGGAGAGACCATGGAAGAAAAAAAGGAAAAAAAACATGTCTGCACTATCTGCGGTAAGCCGTCAGAGGCAACCATATGTCATGCCTGTGAAGAAAAAATAAGGGGTGAGGCGCTGGAAAAGAAAAAGGAGATAGACAAGGCTGGTCGAACAGACACTGGAAGACGGTAAAAAGCATACTAAACTCTTAAGCCTAATCTTTCGGAGGCGGTTATGAAAGAAAAGGTTATTGCAAATCTTAAGATAGCATATGGTACAGAAATTGAGGGATACAGTTTTTATCGTATGGCAGCAGATACCTTAAGTGATGAACAAGGAAAAAATGTATTCCGTCATCTGTCTAAGGAAGAGCTTGAGCATATAACAGTATTGAGCGCTGTCAGTAGGTCCTTAGAGAGTGGAGGCAACTGGCTTGCCTATAAAGATGCTGCGGCACAGGGAGATATGGGAAAGGGTGCGCCTATATTTCCTCAAGAAAATGAGCTTACAAAAAGGTTAAAAAAGAATCCGACAGAGATGAATGCTGTAACAGTTGCCGTAGAGATAGAGGAAAAGGCAGTTAATTTCTATTCAGGCTTGCTCAAGGCTGCGAGCGAACCTGACGAAAGAACAGTGCTAACAAAGATTCTTGATATGGAAAGAAATCATCTTAAGCTCTTAAGATGGGAACGGGAGTCCATTCAGCATACCGGTTTTTGGGCAGATTTTATGGAGTTTAGCGTAGAAAAGGAGCTTGAATAAACCGATGCTTTACGATGCGATTATAGCGGGTCTTGGTCCTGCTGGTGCGACCGTATCATATGAGCTTGCTAAAAAAGGATTAAATGTCCTTGCCTTTGATAAGGAGAAATTTCCCAGATATAAGGTGTGCGGCGGGTGTATATCTTTAAAGGCAAAACAGATATTGCCATTTGATTTTGATGAAATTGTGGAGGAGAAAATCTATGGCGCAGTATTTACATACAAATCAAAAAGACCAGTTTCTATTATATCCAAACAAGTTATTGGTTACAATATAAACAGGGAAAAATTTGATAACCTTTTGAAGGAAAAGGCTAAGGGTGCCGGCGCTGTCATAAAAGAAGGCGTAAGGGTGACTGGCGCTGAAGAGTGCAGTGAGCATGTGGTTATCAAAACATCTGATGGATTCTTTAAGGCAAAAGTTTTAGTGGCAGCTGACGGAGCAAACAGTATTATAAGCAAGAATCTACTAAAACTTGATTCAGCAGAATATGCGGTTGCTGTTGAGGCGGAGATACCTGTTGAAAAAGAAAGACTTTCACGGCTAAAGGAAAGAATTTTTATAGATTTTGGCTGCGTGCCGTATGGATACGCATGGGTCTTTCCAAAATCTAACAGCTTATCAGTAGGCATTGCAGCCCTTTCTAAAAAGGTAAATGGAAAGATAAAGGAATATTTCAGGGAATTTGCACATAAAGAAAAAATCCTTATGGGTATAGATATAGCAAAGATGTATGGATGGACAATACCGTATTTTAATGCTGCACAGAAGATAGCAAAGGGAAGGATTTTGGCAGTTGGTGATGCAGCCGATTTGGTAGACCCCTTTCTTGGAGAAGGTATATATTACGCCATCAAAAGCGGACAACTTGCAGCACAAGTAATTTCTGCAAAAATAGGAGATGAAAAAATTGAGATTGAGGATTATAATAGAATTGTGGAAGCAGAAATTTATCCTGAGCTTGAGGCAGCAGGAAAGGTTGGCAATTGGGTTTATAAATATCCCAGATTATGGTATCGGATTTTGGAATCAGAGCCTGCGCTAATGGAAAAATATTATAGTGTTATCAGGGGAGAAGGAAGTTATAAAGAATTCTACGAGACTGTAATGTCAAAAATCAAAAAGAGGCCTTGGAGGCTTATAACAAGATTGATTAAAGGCCATTTAACATCGCAAGACTTAAGGGGGTGATTAAGATGAAAAGATTTATGATTCCGAGGATGTCTCATTGTAGTGAGGGGTGCCATAGATAGTCCTGGGTATGACGCTAAACTGCCCAATTTTTTATTTTCTATCTCTTTCTTATTAACTGATGGGCAGGTTAAAAAACCGACTCATAGCAAAACTTTTCACCAGGTTTCCCTTCTTTGTTGAACGATGGGTTCAGAAGGCTGCGCCGTGGAAGGTGGAAGGCATACCTTGGACGCCGCTGACGAAATCAATCAAAGACTGCAAAATAGCCATTGTCACAACTGCAGGTGTTCACTTAAAAAGTCAAAAGCCATTTGATATGCATGATAAAAATGGCGACCCTACCTATAGAGATATTCCGAAAGACGCTTCTAAAGAACAGCTCACGATAACCCACGATTATTACGACCATAAAGATGCAGATAAAGACATCAATATTGTCTTTCCCATAGACAGGCTCAAAGAACTAAAAGAAACTGGTGAGATAGGCGACCTTGCCGACATAAACTTTGGCTTTATGGGGCATATAGAGGCCGGCCATATATACACCCTTATCAATGATACTGCGCCAGAAGTGGCAGATAGATTAAAATCGCAAGGTGTTGATGCAGTGCTTTTAACCCCGGGCTGAGGTCTGTGCAATCGGTCCGTTGGGCTGATTCAGAGAGAGATAGAAAAGATAGGGATTCCCACGATAGGCATATCCATAGTCCGTAAATTTACTGAAGAGATAAAACCGCCAAGGGCTATTTTCCTAAAATGGCCTCTCGGCCATCCGCTCGGAGAGCCATTCAAGAATAAACAGCACCATGCTGTTCTGAAAAAGGCATTTGATGCTCTAAAAACAATTACAGAACCTGGCACAATGATTGACATTCCCTTTAGATGGAAAAGAGATAAGGATTGGGAAATCTGATGCGGACAGCCAATTATACAGTAAGTGGTTATACGTGCTCACAAATGAGAGTGAAAGCAGTTACACTTCCCTTTGTCACCCATTCCCTCCTTTCTTTATGCCTGATTATTGCTATCGTCAGTTGCGCAGCAGCGCCTCAGGAAATAAATTACGGTAAGACGGGAACCCAGAGGCCGTATAAAATTAACGGTAAATGGTACCATCCGATAGGATCAGCCTACAGCTTTGAAGAAGAAGGCTATGCATCGTGGTATGGAAGCGACTTTCATGGCAAAAAGACATCCAATGGAGAGATCTATAATATGCACGCAATGACAGCAGCACACAAGATCCTGCCAATGGGGACATATGTTAAGGTGATACGATTGGATAATGGGAGAGAAACCATCGTAAGGATAAACGACCGCGGCCCGTTTGTTAAAGGTCGTATAATAGACCTCTCACATAAGGCAGCGTCGGAACTCGGCGTTACAGACACCGGCATTGCAGAGGTAAAGCTTATAGCATTAGGTGAGATAGCAGGGGACAAACTCATAACAAGAGATTATGAAAAAGGCAATTTCCTTGTGCAGGTAGGGGCATTTACGATAAAGGATAATGCAGTGCGGATGAAAGGGCGGTTGGAGTCCAGATATAAATACACCTTTATAACAACCTTTGAACGAAATGACACGCTCTTTTACCGCGTGAGGATAGGCGGACTTATGACGCTCAAGGACGCTGAGAGGCTCAAGGCACGTTTAGAAGAAGAAAACTTTGAATCACCCTTTGTGGTGGCGGAGTAGGGGAATTTTATTGCATAGTGGATTTCGTTAAAATAGTGACACAGAGCCTGTCTAAAAACCCTAAGAATGTCACCCTGAACTTGTTTAAGGGTCTCGTAATATATTGATTTTGTGAGATGCTGAAATAAATTCAGCATGACAAACCGTACTGTATTGTTAGTTTTTAGACAGGCTTCACATCCCATTTCCAATTCTTGATTTTGCAATGGCGTTGTATGAAGACAGATATAATTGGGATGTGTGTTCCTATTTACACAAAATGCATAACATTTAAGCTAATCTGTCAAGCTTTACAGATACCCCAAAATCCGATTTGAGATTTTGGGATACGCTGCTGCTTACATTACTCCCTAATCTGCCCATCCCCATAAATTATAAACTTCTGCGTAGTCAGTTCTTCCAATCCCATAGGGCCGAAGGCGTGGATTTTTGTTGTTGATATGCCAATCTCTGCGCCGAGGCCAAGCTGGAAGCCGTCTGAGAATCGTGTGGAGGCATTGACAAGAACCGTTGAAGAATTTACCTCTCTCAAAAATCGCTGGCTGTTATTATAATCTTTCGTAATAATAGATTCTGTATGGAGTGAGCCGTATTTTGCAATGTGATTCATTGCCTCATCTATATCCTTTACAACCTTTACTGCCAGTATTAAGTCGAGATATTCTGCTGACCAGTCCTCTTCAGTGGCAGGCTTTGCAAAAGACAAAATCTTTCTTGTCTCTTCGCATCCCCTCAGTTCCACTTTTGCATCCCGATATTTTTTGCCCATCTTTGGTAGAAACTTTTTAGCAATCTTTTTATGAACCAGAAGCGTCTCCATTGCATTGCAGACTCCTGGCTTCTGAACCTTTGCATTAAAGCATATCTTTGTCGCCATATCCAAATCTGCAAACTCATCAACAAATATGTGACATACACCTTTATAATGTTTGATAACAGGAATCCTTGAATTCTCTGCTACAAATCGTATCAGTCCTTCTCCGCCTCGCGGAATAATGAGGTCAATGTATTCCTCGAGCTTGAGCATCTCCAGCACTGCCTCTCTTTCAGTTGTAGGAACAACCTGTATCGCCGAATCTGGAATACATTCTTTTTTACACGCACCCTGTAAGACCTTTGCAATGGCAAGATTAGAATTTATTGCCTCTGAGCCGCCTCTTAATATTACGGCATTGCCTGATTTGAGGCAGAGCGTTGCTGCATCAGCAGTAACATTTGGCCGCGCCTCGTAGATGATGCCGATAACGCCAAGCGGTATCCGCATCCTGCCAACAAGAAGTCCGTTCGGCCTTTTCCACATCTTTGTAATCTCGCCAACAGGGTCAGGCAGGGCTGCAACTTCCCTGATGCCGTCTGACATGGTCTTTAAAACCTTGTCGCTTATGGTTAACCTATCTATCATGGCTTTGGACAGCCCTTTGCCCGCAGCAGCCTTAAGGTCTTTCTTGTTTGCCTCTTTTATTGCATTGTCATTTTTTTTAAGCTCATCTGCCATTCTTAAGAGCGCATTGTTTTTTTTGCCTGTATTGAGATTGGCAAGTCTTAGAGACGCCTCTCTGGCAGACTTAGCTATTTGTTGAATCTTAGATTGAATGGACATAAAATACCCCTTTCCATCTCCTTATGTTTTACCTTAATAAAACACATAATTTGTCAGGGGTCAATAGTTCCAATAGATATACTAAGGTTTTAAACAGTCACAAAATTCTATTTCTAAATTGGCTTTACAAAAATCTATTTTCTATTGACATGCAATTGTATATAATGTAAGGTGTATTCCCTAAATTTTGCAGGAGGTGCGACACTATGGGAAAAAATATTACACAAAAAATATTAGATAGCCATCATGTATCAGGTGAAATGGCTCCTGGTAAAGAGGTAGCAATTAAGATTGACCAGACATTAACACAGGACGCAACAGGCACAATGGCCTATCTCCAGTTTGAGGCAATGGGTGTGCCGAGGGTTAAAACAAAGCTTTCTGTAAGCTATGTTGACCACAATACACTACAATACGGCGGTTTTGAAAATGCAGATGACCATAGATTTTTGCAGACTATTGCTGCAAAGCACGGCATCTATTTTTCAAGACCTGGCAACGGCATATGCCACCAGGTTCATCTTGAGAGATTCGGCGTGCCAGGTCAGACCATGCTTGGTTCAGACAGCCATACTCCAACATGCGGCGGTCTTGGTATGCTGGCAATTGGTGCTGGCGGGCTCGATGTTGCAGTAGCCATGGGCGGCGGGCCATTCAATTTGATATATCCTAAGGTTGTATTGGTAAATCTTAAAGGTAAGCTCAAACCATGGGTTTCTGCGAAGGATGTAATTCTGGAGTTTTTACGGAAAATGACAGTAAAGGGTGGTGTAGGAAAGGTTATTGAATATGGCGGAGAAGGTATAAAAAGCCTTTCAGTGCCTGAAAGGGCAACCATCACAAATATGGGCGCAGAACTCGGCGCCACTACATCTGTATTCCCGAGTGATGAAATTACAAAGGAGTTCTTAAAGGCCCAGGGGCGAGAGAAGGTTTGGAAAAAGATCGTTGCTGACAAAGACGCTAAATATGATGAGGTGATAGATATAGATTTAAGTACCCTTGAGCCAATGATTGCAAAACCTCATAGCCCTGATGTTGTATGCAGGGTTTCTGAGATTGAGGGTATGAAGGTTGACCAGGTCTGCATTGGAAGCTGCACAAACTCATCTTTCAGAGATTTGATGATTGTTTCTGAGATATTTAAAAAAGGCAAATTTAAGGTTCATCCAAATGTGAGCATGACCGTGTCTCCAGGTTCAAAGCAGGTGCTGGAGATGATTACTCTGAATAAAGGGCTTGCAAGCCTAATAGAGGCAGGTGCAAGGATACTTGAGGCAACTTGCGGGCCGTGCATCGGAAATGGTCAGTCGCCACCTTCAGCAGGTGTTTCACTCAGGACTTTCAATAGAAACTTCGAGGGCAGAAGCGGAACAAAGGATGCACAGGTTTATCTCTGCAGTCCAGAGGTTGCAGCAGCAGCAGCTATATACGGTGTAATTACAGATCCGCGAAAACTGGCCAAAAAGGTTAGCTATCCAAAGGTAAAGATGCCGAAGAAGTTTTTGATAGATGATTCAATGGTAATACCGCCGGCAAAGGATCCGTCAAAGGTAGAGATCTTAAGAGGACCAAATATAATGCCATTGCCAGTTGCTCAAAAGGTTCAGGGTGGTGTAAGTGGCAACGTTTTAATAAAGCTCAGTGATAATATTACAACAGACCATATTACTCCAGCAGGCACATGGCTAAAATATAGAAGCAATGTCCCAAAGTATTCTGAGTCTGTATTCTCAGCTATTGATGCTAAATTTCACGAGAAGGCGAAAGCATCTGGCGGAGGATTTGTCATCGCAGGTGAAAACTATGGTCAGGGTTCTTCAAGAGAGCATGCAGCGCTCTGTCCAATGTATCTTGGTATAAAAGGCATTATTGCAAAAAGCTTTGCGAGGATTCATAAGGATAATTTAGTCAACTTTGGTATTCTACCACTGACCTTTGCAAATCCTGCGGACTATAATGCGATAGACCTGGGCGATAAGCTTGAGATAGAAGACCTTGCACGGCAATTGAGAGCAGGAGACTCTTTGACATTAAAGAATGCAACTAAAGGAAGAGAAGTAAAGGTAAAACATGGCTTCAGTCAAAGACAGATTGATATCATACTCTCAGGTGGACTCTTGAACTTTACAAAGGGAGAGGCTGCATAAAGTAGTTAAAATCTGCCTCTTTTAAAAAAAAGAATTATGAGACAAACGAAAAGGGAGCTTTCGCTCCCTTTTCGTTTGCACAATAATAACAAAAAAATATCTGCTCCTAAAAGTATTACTTAATTTTTATTTATCTATACAATATTTTTCTTGACATAAAAAAGAAATTACTATATAAATATCTTTCTCTACTAAGTCGAACTGTCGGTTATGGGTTGACTGTAGAAAAGAGTTGTTTTATAATTATAAGTGGAAGAGATTGCTCTTTGAAAACTAAATAGCAACTGTCAAGCCTGTTAAATTTTCCAATAAATTCCGTTTCTTATCATTAAAATATTAAGTGGAGAGTTTGATCCTGGCTCAGAGCGAACGCTAGCGGCGCGCCTAACACATGCAAGTCGAGCGAGAAAGAGGGGGCAACTCCTTGAGTAAAGCGGCGAACGGGTGAGTAATGCATGGGTAATCTACCTATAAGACTGGGATAACCTTCCGAAAGGAGGGCTAATACCGGATAAGACCACATGACTTTTGTTGTGGGGTTAAAGATGGGGATTCGCAAGAACCTATCATTTATGGATGAGCCCATGTCCCATCAGCTTGTTGGTAGGGTAATGGCCTACCAAGGCTAAGACGGGTAGCTGGTCTGAGAGGACGATCAGCCACACTGGCACTGAAACACGGGCCAGACTCCTACGGGAGGCAGCAGTGGGGAATCTTGCGCAATGGGCGAAAGCCTGACGCAGCGACGCCGCGTGAGGGAAGAAGGCCTTCGGGTCGTAAACCTCTGTCTAGGGGGAAGAAACTTCTGGAGGATAATATCCTTCAGGATTGACGGTACCTCTGGAGGAAGCATCGGCTAACTACGTGCCAGCAGCCGCGGTAATACGTAGGATGCAAGCGTTGCTCGGAATTATTGGGCGTAAAGGGCGCGTAGGTGGTTCTGTAAGTCAGATGTGAAAGCCCTCGGCTCAACTGAGGAATTGCATTTGAAACTGCAGGGCTTGAGTACGGGAGAGGGGGGTGGAATTCCTGGTGTAGCGGTGAAATGCGTAGATATCAGGAGGAACACCGGTGGCGAAGGCGACCCCCTGGACCGATACTGACACTGAGGCGCGAAAGCGTGGGTAGCAAACAGGATTAGATACCCTGGTAGTCCACGCCCTAAACGATGAACACTAGGTGTGGGGGGAGTTAAATCCTCCTGTGCCGCAGCTAACGCGATAAGTGTTCCGCCTGGGGAGTACGGCCGCAAGGTTGAAACTCAAAGGAATTGACGGGGGCCCGCACAAGCGGTGGAGCATGTGGTTCAATTCGACGCTACGCGAAGAACCTTACCTAGGCTTGACATCTGGGGAACCCCGATGAAAGTCGGGGGTGCCTCGCAAGAGGAGCCCCAAGACAGGTGCTGCATGGCTGTCGTCAGCTCGTGCCGTGAGGTGTTGGGTTAAGTCCCGCAACGAGCGCAACCCTTACCCTTAGTTGCCATCAGGTAATGCTGGGCACTCTATGGGAACTGCCAGCGTTAAGCTGGAGGAAGGTGGGGATGACGTCAAGTCATCATGGCCTTTATGCCTAGGGCTACACACGTGCTACAATGGCCGGTACAAAGGGCTGCAAGCCTGCGAAGGTGAGCCAATCCCAAAAAACCGGTCTCAGTTCGGATTGGAGTCTGCAACTCGACTCCATGAAGCTGGAATCGCTAGTAATCGCGGATCAGAACGCCGCGGTGAATACGTTCCCGGGCCTTGTACACACCGCCCGTCACACCACGAAAGCCTGTTATACCAGAAGTCGGTGGGCTAACCGCAAGGGGGCAGCCGCCTAAGGTATGGCCGGTGATTGGGGTGAAGTCGTAACAAGGTAGCCGTAGGGGAACCTGCGGCTGGATCACCTCCTTTCTAAGGAAGAATCTTGGAGCGAGCCGACCGTGTCGGCGTTAAATACAACGACAACATGGTTGCCTTGCTCCATAATACAAATCCTTAATTGTCAGGCTGACATGTTGCTATTTAGTTTTGAGAGAGCAAAAGTTACAGGGCCGGAAGTCAGAAGACAGAAGACAGAAGTAAGAGAATGTCAGTACTCTGTGTTCTGGGTTCTGGATTCTGAGATGAGGGGCCTGTAGCTCAGTTGGTTAGAGCACACGCTTGATAAGCGTGGGGTCGAAAGTTCAAATCTTTCCAGGCCCACCATAAAGCAGTTCAAATCGTTCAAGCGGTTCAAGCCGAAAGCGGTTTGAACGGTTTAAACTGATTGAACGGTTTTCATGGGGGTATAGCTCAGCTGGGAGAGCGTCTGGTTTGCAACCAGAAGGTCAGCGGTTCGATCCCGCTTACCTCCACCAAGCTTAGCTTGGTGAAGACACGCTTAGCGTGCCCACCAAATTAAGAAAATTGTAGATTTTAAATTGAAGGTTTTAAATTGTATGCCTTAAAATTTACAATTTGCAATTTACATTTTGCAATACCGTGCAAAGCACGGCATGTTCTTTGACAATTGAATAGGGTAAGCCTTCACACCAAAAATTTTGGTGTGGGGGTAAAGTAAGAACGCTGAGAGTCATAGCCGCGCATAGCGCGGTAAATCCGAGCGCTTAAATTTATTATGGTCAAGCTACTAAGGGCGTACGGTGAATGCCTTGGCGTCAGGAGGCGATGAAGGACGTGGAAGTCTGCGATAAGCCTCGGGGAGCCGGCAAACAGGCTTTGATCCGGGGATTTCCGAATGGGGTAACCTGTTCCGATGAACTCGGGACATCATTAGCTGAATTCATAGGCTAATGAAGCTAACGAGGGGAAGTGATACATCTCAGTACCCTCAGGAAGAGAAATCAATTGAGATTCCCCGAGTAGTGGCGAGCGAAACGGGAACAGCCTAAACCTCTTTGCTTGCAAAGGGGGGTTGCGGGACCTCAATGTGGGAGGTGGAGAGATAATAGAAAGGTCTGGAAAGACCTGCCATAGAGGGTGATAGCCCCGTATATGAAATTTCAAGACACCCTAGAGGTATCCCAAGTACCACAGGACACGTGAAATCCTGTGGGAAGCTGGGTAGACCATTATCCAAGGCTAAATACTACCTGACGACCGATAGTGCACTAGTACCGTGAGGGAAAGGCGAAAAGAACCCCGAGAGGGGAGTGAAATAGAACCTGAAACCGTATGCCTACAAACAGTTCGAGGGCTATGCCCCGCAAGGGGAATGCCTGAGAGCGTGCCTTTTGCATAATGACTCAGCGAGTTACTGTGCGTGGCAAGGTTAAGCCGATAGAGGTGGAGCCGTAGCGAAAGCGAGTCTTAAAAGGGCGATAAGTCGCGCATAGTAGACCCGAAGCCAGGCGATCTACCCATGGCCAGGATGAAAGGTCGGTAACACGACCTGGAGGTCCGAACGGGTGTTTGTTGCAAAAAGCTCCGATGAGCTGTGGGTTGGAGTGAAAGGCTAAACAAGACTGGTGATAGCTGGTTCTTCCCGAAATATATTTAGGTATAGCCTCGTGAAATTAATTGCCGGGGGTAGAGCACTGAATGGGCTAGGGCCCTTACCGGGGTACCAAACCCAATCAAACTCCGAATACCGGTTAATTTTATCACGGGAGTCAGTCCGTAGGGGATAAGCTCTATGGTCGAGAGGGGAACAACCCAGACCGCCAGCTAAGGTCCCTAAATGCAGGCTAAGTGGGAAAGGATGTGGAACTACTTAGACACCCAGGAGGTTGGCTTAGAAGCAGCCATCCTTTAAAGAAAGCGTAACAGCTCACTGGTTTAGTGGGTCTGCGCCGAAAATGTACCGGGGCTTAAGCCTGCTACCGAAGCTGCGGATTGGTTTATTCTTCGGAATAAATCAGTGGTAGGGAAGCTTTCCAGTAACCTGCGAAGGTGGACCGTAAGGACCACTGGAGGAACTGGAAGTGCTTATGCTGAGATAAGTAGCGCACAATGCGGGTGTAAAACCCGCACGCCGTAAACCTAAGGTTTCCTGGGGAAGGTTAATCCGCCCAGGGTTAGTCGGGACCTAAGCCGAGGCTGAAAAGCGTAGGTGATGGAAAACGGATTAATATTTCCGTACCACCTAATTAGCGTCTGAGCGAAGGGGGGACGGAGGAGGGTAGGTCATCCGGGTGACGGTTGTCCCGGTTCAAGCCAAGAGGCGGGGAAGGTAGGCAAATCCGCCTTCCCATTCAACGCTGATGGGTTATGAGGAGGAAAGCCGTAAGGCAGACCGAACTGACTAAGCCCACACTTCCGAGAAAAGCCTCGTAGCGAGCTAATTAGGCGCCCGTACTGCAAACCGACTCTGGTAGGTAGGTAGAGAATACCAAGGCGCTCGAGAGAACCCTGGTTAAGGAACTTAGCAATCTAGCCCCGTAACTTCGGGACAAGGGGTGCCTCTGTAGGGTTTATAGCCCGAAGAGGTCGCAGAGAAATGGGGGTTGCGACTGTTTAACAAAAACACAGGACTCTGCTAACACGAAAGTGGATGTATAGGGTCTGACGCCTGCCCGGTGCCGGAAGGTTAAGGAGATTTGTCATCCTGAGCAATCGGGAAAAGCAGAGAACCGAAGCCCCGGTAAACGGCGGCCGTAACTATAACGGTCCTAAGGTAGCGAAATTCCTTGTCGGGTAAACGGATACTTGCCCGAATATTAGCGTAAGCTGATATCAGTAAACCGACTCGTAATGACGAAAATCCAATATGATTGGACAACGCCATGGGAACCCCGCACATGCGGGGACCTTTAACGACTGAACCGAAAGGTGAGATTTCATCAATTGAACTGATGGAATAATACGTCGGCTCCTGCATCAAGGAGACAGGTCATGGAGATGGCATCTTATATTACCGGATTTGTGGATGGTGAGGGATGTTTCTCAGTATCATTTTCAAAGCGGGAAAAGATGAAATTGGGTATTGAGATTCGTCCGAGCTTTTCCGTAAGTCAGCATCGGCGCAATAAAGAAATTATCCTATATCTGCAAAAGTTTTTTCAGTGCGGTGGAGTGCGATATTCCAGGCGGGATCAAAACTTCAAATATGAAGTCAGGTCAATTGCCGATATAGTAAAAAAGATTATCCCTCACTTTGAAAAATACGAGTTGCAGACGAGCAAAAAGGATGATTTTAATGCGTTTAAAGAAATATGCCGGTTGATTCACGCCAATCAACATCTCAATAAAACAGGAATGATGAGGATCATTGAATTGAGCGAACAAGTCAATAAAACCGGCAATAAGCGGTATGACAGAAAAACTCTCCTAAAATTTGTCGCAGGATGAAGGCATAGTCTGAACATTATGGCAACATAATGCTAACACCAATGAAGTTCCGACCTGCATGAATGGCGTAACGATAGCCCCGCTGTCTCAACCAGGGACTCGGCGAATTTGAAATGCCAGTGAAGATGCTGGCTACCCGCATCAAGACGGAAAGACCCCGTGCACCTTTACTATACCCTGGTATTGGATTTTGGAACAATCTGTGTAGGATAGGTGGGAGACTTTGAAGCCGGGCCGCTAGGTTCGGTGGAGTCGTCGTTGAAATACCACCCTGATTATTCTGACGTTCTAACCTTGGCCCGTAATCCGGGTCGGGGACAGTGCCAGGCGGGTAGTTTGACTGGGGCGGTCGCCTCCCAAAGTGTAACGGAGGCGCACGAAGGTTCCCTCAGGCTGATTGGAAACCAGCCGGCGAGTGTAAAGGCATAAGGGAGCTTAACTGCGAGACCTACAAGTCAAGCAGATGCGAAAGCAGGTCTTAGTGATCCGGTGGTTCTGTATGGAAGGGCCATCGCTCAACGAATAAAAGGTACGCCGGGGATAACAGGCTGATCTGGTCCAAGAGTTCATATCGACGACCAGGTTTGGCACCTCGATGTCGGCTCATCGCATCCTGGGGCTGAAGCAGGTCCCAAGGGTCCGGCTGTTCGCCGGTTAATAGCGGTACGTGAGCTGGGTTCAGAACGTCGTGAGACAGTTCGGTCCCTATCTGATGTGGGCGCAGGATATTTGAAGGAAGCTGTCCCTAGTACGAGAGGACCGGGATGGCGGCACCTCCGGTGTTCCAGTTGTCCTGCCAAGGGCAACGCTGGGTAGCTGTGTGCCGAAGGGATAACCGCTGAAAGCATCTAAGTGGGAAGCCCCTCCTAAGATAAGATATCCCGGGCCGCAAGGTCCCTAAAGGTCACTTGGAGACTACGAGTTTGATAGGCCGGATGTGTAAGTCCAGTAATGGATTGAGCTTACCGGTACTAATTGACCGTGCGGCTTGACCATAATAAAATTTAAACACTTGGATTATGATTTCTCAGGGTTCTTCTCTATATTCAATTGTAACGCCCCCTCGTCCCCCCTCTTTAGTAAAGAGGGGGATGTGGGAGGTAAATAGTTTTACGCCTTCCCGTGGCAATACCGGAGGGGCCACACCCGTTCCCATTCCGAACACGGAAGTTAAGCCCTCCAGGGCTGATGGTACTACATGGGCAACTGTGTGGGAGAGTAGGACGCCGCGGGATTTATTTTTCAAAAGCCCAACCTTTAAAGGTTGGGCTTTTTTTATTTGAAATTTAAAACTATCTGATATATTTACCATTATGATAAATATTATTGAATATGAATAAAAAAGAGAGTATCTTACTTTAAAGAAAAAATGGAAGGGCATTAAAGATTATAATAATGATGATGATAATATGATGATGATAATAACTTGACAAACTGGTCTTGTATGGTAAAATTATTGCAAGTACTTATGAATGGTGAGAAAGAGGTGATGCTTGCCTCAAGATTTAATGCTAATCTTGAGGTTTTTTTTAACACATTTCGTTTAAGTTAGACACAAAATAAAATAAAAGGAGGTGAAGGATTGAATGGCTAAGTTTATAATAACCCTCTTACTTATTCTATCGCCCGTTATAACATTTGCTTCCCGTGTATCAGAGCATAAACTTACTGCTATGCCGATGCCACCATCTGCAGTCCTCGTGTACGAACAAATTATCGTTCCGTGGCTACACCGTGAATTTGAAAAGAATATATCCGATGAATTGCTCTTGATTAAGCGCCAGTTGTTATTTACAGAGCTTTATCGCTATGAAATTATAGATGGGCAGAAGCGTTATAGTGTGCATATCGAATATGCGGTTAGAACTAAAGATGCCGCATCAGCATATGAATATGCAGGCGTTCGTGCGCAGGAGATTGTTTTCTGGGTTGAAAATAAAGAAATATTAGATTATTTCCCGTTCGACGAATATACATTAGAAGCTCTCCTTATTTAAGCAAATTCAGGAAGAAAATTTTACCTCTCATTTAGCTCTTTTTCAATTCCTCACAGGATAATTTTTTTCTGCTTTGTGTAAACCTAAAGAAGCACTCACTAAGAGTAAAAATTGATAATAAGGTAAGTTCCTCTATACCTGTCACGTAGAAGTGCATAGGTCTATTTATTGGAAATTATAAGCCAACCCATGCCATCTGAACTCTTTAATATAAAGGGCGCCCATGAAAAAAGAACGCATTCAGGAGATTATCAAAAAAACAGAAGGATTGTATACACAATTTCTCTCTTCTGTCATAGAGATTCTCGGGCTTACCTTTGATAATCTGTAATATGAAAAGTATAAGGATTTTGTTGTTGGGAGGTTCTATGAATTCACAGAGTACAGAAAGGAATTTGGGGCCTGTATACTATTTCAATGCGTTAAAGATTCAGGTTGGACGCCTTTCTTTGTTGAAAGGTTTAGAATCTATGGCCTAAAAAGTCTTCAGGGCATAGAGAGGGCGGATGATCCTACCTATGTGAATGATGTTTGTGAGTCTCTTTATTACCGTATCCCAGAAGGTTCAGCAATGCTTGATATTGGATGTGGGACAGGGAAGTATTTAAAGGTTCTCACTAAAAAGGGTATTACTATCCTAGCAATTGATGCTTCCAAAGAATTGATACAGATAAATAAAAAAACGGATAAGTTTAATCATGTCATTTTTTATACTGGCGACTGTACTGATTTGCGTTTCTTTAAAGGCAAAGAAATAGATTATATAACAGGAGTGAATATCCTCAATATCCTTCATCCTGAAGTGGTTGAGTCCCTGCTGACTCAGGCAGCAGGGGTGGCAAACTGCGGGCTTTTTGCCTTTACTCTTCCTGCAAGGGCAAATATATGGAGTAATTGGATCCCAGAGAGAGCGCTGTATTCTAAAGACAGATTAGATAATACATATATTGAAACGTCCTCCAATAATACCTTTTTAGGACAGATGCGTTTGCTTATGTTTGTTGGAGAGTTATGTAAGAAAAGAGGATGGGGGTTTAGAATATTCAGATTTTTAGACAAAATTATTATGAAAGAGGAAGATTTTAGGAAGACGCTTGACGCCAGATATCTAAAAAACCCTGAAAATTCTATATTAAAGCTCCTTGAATTTCCGGTTAGAAAAAAGATGCATGTTAAAGAGATTCCCACTGGTTCATATCTTGTATGCAGTGTTGGTTATGAGCTGGAGATATTCTTTGGGAGGGAGTATTTATCTCCCGCAGGGAATGTTTTCTATTTTGATAAGGAAGCTGTTTTAGACAAATGTAGAATACGTTCAGAGTTAAATAGCTCCATTAGATACTGGAATCTACTATTTAATCAACTGGATTAGATATACCCCCTACAAGTCATCTTCTACTTCTCATTTCTATACCCTTTTGTGACCATAGTCACATCCAAAAGTATCAAGATAAGATATCTTTAACTGAGTTTAATCTAAGATGGGAGGTGTGTAGATTATGAAGAATGCAGAAATGATTGAAAGGGGTATATACCTTGCCCAGAAAGGGCAATTTAAGGAGGCCATTGAGGTTTTTGAGGAGGACATCTGTTTTACCCAGCATCCAGTAGCAATGTCCTATTATGCGCTATGCGTTGCTCAGGTTGAGGAAAATTATAACAGGGCAGTTTCCCTTTGCCTTATGGCAGCGCAAAGAGAATTTTATAATCCTGATATCTATCTGAATTTTGGCAGGATATTCCTCTTAAAGGGCCAAAAAGCTCTTGCAGTTAGATTATTCAATAAAGGTTTAAAGTTTGATAACATGCACAATGGACTTGTTAGAGTGGTCAATAAGCTTGGTATCAGACGCAAACCCTTTATTCCTTTTCTACCAAGGCACAATTTTATCAATAAATTTTTAGGCAAACTGGGCCACAGAATAGGGCATAAGACAGTATAGCACCCTGCCCTCTGCTATCTCAATCGGATGCTTTTTAAGCCAGTTCTCCCTGATTCCGTTGGTTATATATGTTTGCCCCTCTCTCTGATTATTGAGCAATATTTTGAGAAATCCTGCTGGCCTGAGGCGAACGGGGTTTTGCACATTCTTTTAACCCTTCATAAGCTATTCTTTCACAGCTTATACCCTATCTTTCTCAAAAAGGCCTTCCTCTCTGCGTGTTCTTTATCCCCTTCTACACCCTTCGGGCTAAAGCCATCTACAACCCCAAGAATTGCTCTCCCCTGATCTGTTTCTGCCAAGATCACCTCAAGTGGGTTTGCTGTGGCGCAGAAAATAGCACAAACCTCCTGACAACCCTTAAGGGCATTTAAGATGTTGATGGGGTATGCATCTTTCAGAACTATTGCAAAGAGATGGCCGGCACCGATATTCACTGCATTATCTGAGGCAATCTTTTTTAACTCAATGTCATTACCCTCCACCCTTACAAGGCATGGCCCGGATGCCTCGCAAAGGGCAATTCCAAACCGTGCCTGAGGCACAGTAGTTACAATAAGTTCATAGATGTCTTCCACGGTTTTAATAAAGTGGGTCTGGCCGAGAATGATATTCAACCCCTGGGGAATATTGACTTTAACAGACTTTAGTTCCATATCTCTACCTCACGAGTTGATTGTTAAGAACTCTTAAAGTATAGCGGATACTTAAGAGGAGTCAAATTCACTGGGATGAACGAGGATGCTTTATGGGGAAAAAAGCCATTCCAATCATTTGTTCAAGAAGGGTTTTTAAAATACAACATGGCCTGCTTTGCTTTAAATGAAATGAAAAGAAACCCTTTGAGAAGATGCCTATAGGAGTTCCTGCTGATTGACATTGCTTGACCAAAGTATTGTTTTAGGCTAAGATAAAAATATAGAGAGTATAGAGAAAAATAAAGATGTATTTTCCCTAGATCTCCTCAGTAGGAGGTGAACTATCATGCTTCTTAAAGATATAATGCAAAAAAATATTGTTACCCTATCGCCAGAATCCACTCTTCGAGATGTAGCAAGGCTCATGAAGGAGGATAATGTAGGGTGTGTTGTTATTATGAACGGGCAGCGCCTTAAAGGCATAATTACCGATAGGGACATTGGTTGCTGGGTAGCAGAAGGAAAGGACCCTAACAAGGTTACTGCCGGTTCTATAATGAAGAGACATGTTATAATAGCCACGCCAGAGATGAGTGTCTTTGAGGCAAGCAAATTGATGGCTGATAATAAGGTGCGTAGACTTCCGGTGGTAGCTGGCAACAAACTCTATGGGCTTGTTTCAATTTCAGATCTTGCGAGCATCATCGAGGCAGAGGTCGAAAACTTCTTCCATGTGGAAGAGGCGTATCATCACTAACTGCCTGTTTGATGCCATTTGAGGAGGTGGATCGAGATAGGGTATTGGGATACAGAAAAAGCGGCAGAAATTTCTACCGCTTTTTGTTTACCACCGCACCAGAAAGCCCAGTCTGTAAAGGTAAAGATGAACGGTCTGAATTTCTGGAAAGCAAGTATCAGATAAAGCCATACCTGTTAGGTGTGGTTGTTTACTACTACAGACGCTTAAAAATACAACACCCTAATAAAGAGAGGATGTCTGATTGCGCAGATTATAAAGTCAGATTACACAGATAAATGTGAGTCGCCATGAGTTTTAAATCTGTGTAATTGTTCATTAAAATCAGTGGAATCAATTTAAAAAGGAGGTATTTATGCCGTATTATATTGTTTTGAGCAGCCTTACAGATGAAGGCAGAAAGAGCATTAAGCAGAGACCAGAAAGGATACTTGAGGTCAATAAGGAGATTGAGGGTATGGGGGTAAAGGTACATAAGCAGTATGCCCTCCTCGGCCCCTATGATTTTGCAAATATTGTTGAAGCGCCTGATAATGAGACTGTTATGAGGATGTCAGTTGAGATTGGTGCAAGGGGTTCTGTGCAGATGCTCACCCTCCCTGCTGTGCCTGTGGAGGAGTTTATAAAAAAGGTAAAGTAGTTTAAGAATCCCTGTTGCAAGCTGCGGCAATTCTTCACCTACAAGGAATTGTTTGATTGGCATTTTACTCCATGTCCCCGCTTCAAGGGGCGGGAGAGAGAAGCACTGCATATCGACGCCGAAAAAATCCCTGCGCCATAAACTCCAGAGCATGTGCTGTTCCAGGGTACAGTCTTATAAGGAGTCCTATCCCTTGACAGTCTTGATGGCTTTTTTTTATAGACTCTTCAGAATATCCGTTATAACAATAAATCCATAACAAAAATCAATATAGAAATTGGTTGCATACAACTAACTAATTAAGATATACTTAATAGATTTTTAATACTTATTTACGGAGACAAGGATGAGAAACAAAGCAATCAGAAACATTGCAATTATTGCCCATGTTGACCACGGTAAAACTACACTTGTTGACCATATGCTCAAACAGGCAGGCATATTCAGGCAACATGAAAGGGTTGAGGAACGGGTAATGGATTCCATTGACCTTGAGCGCGAGCGGGGCATAACCATCATGGCAAAGAATACTGCTGTGTCGTATAACAGTGTAAAGATAAATATTGTTGATACACCCGGCCATGCGGATTTTGGCGGAGAGGTAGAGAGGACTTTAAAGATGGTGGACGGTGTGCTTTTACTCGTTGACGCCTCTGAAGGCCCTCTGCCGCAAACCCGTTTTGTCCTGAAAAAGGCCCTTGATCTCAAGCTTCCGCCTATTGTAGTCATCAACAAGATTGATAGGCCGGATGCAAGGATAAAAGAGGTGTTGAATGAGGTGTATGATTTATTTATTGACTTAGATGCAACTGATGAGCAGATTGACTTTCCGGTTGTCTACACAATTGCCAGAGAAGGCATTGCGAGACTTTCGCCAGAAGAAGATGCTAAAGACCTCCGCCATCTATTTGAGCTAATACTCAAGACTATTCCAGCGCCAGAGGGCGATGAAAATGAGAAATTGCAAATCCTCATAACAAATATAGACTATAATGATTATGTTGGCAGGCTTGCTATAGGCCGCATATTTAATGGCATTATAAAGAATGGCCAGATGGTTGGCGTGGTAAACCAGAAAAATGAGACAGTAAAGGCGAAGATTACTGCACTCTATAGCTTTCAGGGACTTAAAAGGGTAGATCTGCAAGAGGCTCGGATGGGTGATATTATCGCCATTGCAGGCATAGAGGGTGCAAATATTGGCGATACAATCACAGATGCAGAAACCCCAAAGCCCCTGCCAAGGATTACCGTTGATGAGCCGACGATCTCAATGGTCTTTTCCATAACCTCATCGCCCT
>MGQA01000053.1 GCA_001797665.1 Deltaproteobacteria bacterium GWF2_42_12
AATGTTTTAAGGGTGTTAAGGAATATTTGAAATAGGGGCGGGAAAAGGATTTCTTTATCCCGTTTAAAGGTCAAAGAATTTCTAACAGGGTTTACAATGAATCGTATCGATACATCAGTAGTGTCCGGTTAAATTAAAAAAGTTGAATCCCTTGAAACAACCTGATTCTACGGCATCAAGTCGAATCCGTCATTCCCGCGAAGCTTGTCCCAGCATGTTTTAAGCAGGGAGCGGGAATCCAGGTGGTTTCCGGCATCTTTTAAAGACACTGGATTCCCGATAAAGGCCTCGGGAATGACGTTTATGACAATTTTCATGGCTTTTTCAGCGTATTCAGGTTGCAAACTATGTTGTTTTAACCGGACACTACTGTCGATAAATGACAAATATACGAATTGATATAGGCAAAAGGGGAGAGACACTGGCCATCAGCTTTTTAAAAAAAAATGGTTACAGGATTATAGAAAGCAATTTTCGATGCAGATACGGTGAGATAGATATTATTGCGCAGGATGGAAAGACTGTTGCATTTATAGAGGTAAAGACAAAAACAAGTAATAGATTCGGTTCGCCAACACAGGCTGTAGACTCGCGGAAACAAAGGCAGGTTTCTAAGACGGCTTTAGCATATATCTCTCAAAAGAGACTAACGAATTATTCGGCGAGATTTGACGTAGTGGGAATAAATATAAAAGGAAGTAATTCAGAGATAGAACTGATAAAAAACGCATTTGAGCTTTGTTTGTAAAAGGTATGATTACACAGATTATAAAGTTAGATTACACAGACATCGTTGCCAGCCCGAAGGGCGTGGCAATCTCGTCATGATAAAGATTGGGTTTGCTTCGCTACGCTCGCAACTTCGGCTTTATTTCATTCGCAATGGTATTTCTGTGTAATCGTATTTTCTAAATCCGTGTAATCTGTGTTATGAAAAAACAGCTTCTCCTTATAGATGGCACCTCTTATATTTACAGGGCGTTTTACGCTATTCCACACCTCTCAAATTCAAAAGGACTTCCTACCAATGCTATATACGGTTTTGCTCAGATGCTGTTAAAGGTCATAAAAGATTTCAAGACAGACCATATCGCTGTTGCCTTTGATGTCAAAGGGCCTTCTTTCCGGCATAAGCTCTATGAAGAGTATAAGGCACATAGACCGGAAATGCCGGATAATCTTAAACCGCAAATACCGTATATAAAAGAGATTGTAAAGGCATTCAATATCCCTTGTCTTGAATTAGAAGGCTATGAGGCTGATGACATCATTGGCACGATATCAAAGCATATGAAGGAAAGGGGCTTAGAAGTCATAATAATTGCCGCAGATAAGGACATGCTGCAGCTAATTGACGATAATACGACCATCGTTGATACCATGAAAGATAAGAAATTTGACAAAAAAGATGTAATGGAAAGATTTGGGGTAGAGCCAGATCGTGTAGTGGAGATTATGGGGCTTGCAGGCGATACATCTGACAATATACCAGGTGTTAAAGGCATTGGGGAAAAGACCGCAATAAAACTTATCCATCAATTTGGAACAATTGAAAATATCTTACAGAATGTTGAGGATGTTAAGGATAAAAGGATTAAGGAAAGGCTGGAGGCTCATGCAGAGGATGCAATACTTTCCAAGAGGCTTGCTTTAATAGACACCAATGTGCCTATAGAATATAAGTTTGATGACCTTATAACTTCGTCACCGGATTATCCAAGATTAAAGGAATTACTCATGGAGCTTGAATTCACGAAATTATTAAAAGAGATAATTCCCAATGATGCCTCAAACAAAGGCCGTTATACTTCTATTACTGATATTAATGCTCTTAATACACTTATTTCTAAGATGCAGAATACAATGGAAATGGCAATTTCTGTTAAGGTTGAAAAGGCAATGTCTGACAATGTAACTGGAATTGCCATTTGTATTAAACCACATGAGGCCTATTATATCCCGATAGGTCACAGTTACCTCGGTGTTTCTCAACAGCTTGATAAGAGATCTGTAGTTAAAGCTATCCAGGCTGTTATTGAGACAGAAAGCATAAGAAAGATATCCGATGACATAAAAAAAGTTTACATGTTCTTTAAACTGAATAATATTCAGATGAAGGGGGTAGTTGCTGATACGGGCATTGCGGCATATCTCCTCAATCCAGCGCGGTCGAACAAAGGTATTGCAGATATAGCATATGAAGAATTAGATTATCGAATACCGTCTTCTAAGATATCTTCATATAAAGATATTGATATTAATACAGCATGCGATATATTTTGCAGTGAAGTGGATGCAGCATATCAACTCTCAGGAAGATTCTTGCCACAACTGGAGAGCGCTGGCCTCTTAAAACTCTTCAATGGGATTGAGATGCCTTTAGCTGAGGTTTTGGCGGAAATGGAGCTGAGTGGCATAAAGATTGACAATGAATGCCTTATTCATTTTTCCAAAGAATTAGAAGACCAGATTTTCAATACTAAGAAAGAGATATATGCGATTGCAGGCGCCGAGTTTAATATTAATTCGCCCAAACAACTATCGGAGATTTTATTTGAAAAACTAAAACTAAAGCCAGTTAAGAAGACAAAAACCGGTTTTTCTACTGATGAAGAAGTCTTAAGGATACTTGCTGTCCAGCATGAGCTTCCTAATGCAGTTTTAAATTTCAGGGAGCTTTCAAAACTGAAATCTACCTATGTGGATGCCCTGTTAGAGCTTATAAATCCTCTTACCCATCGTGTGCACACATCTTTAAATCAAACCGTTGCGGCAACCGGCAGGCTTTCAAGTTCAGAGCCGAATCTGCAGAATATCCCTATAAAGACAGAGCTTGGGAAAAGGATACGGCAGGCTTTTGTTGCTGATAAAAAATGTTTATTTTTATCTGCCGATTATTCGCAGATAGAACTCAGAATTGTTGCCCATCTTTCCGGAGATCATCTCCTGATAGACGCATTTAAAAATGACAAAGATATACATACACAGACAGCGTCAGAGGTCTTTGGTCTTGCGCCAGAGCTTATTACTGCCGAAATGCGGAGAAGGGCAAAGGCAATAAATTTTGGCATTATCTATGGAATGGGCGCATATGGCCTATCAGCAGCACTTGGTATTTCACAGGATGAGGCAAGAAGCTATATTGATAATTACTTTCTTCACTATAAAGAGGTTAAGGCATTTATTGATAAGACAATCAATGAAGCTATTGAAAATGGATATGTCACTACTCTTTTTGGAAGACGCAGATATATTCCTGAGATAAGGAGTGAAAGTGAACAAATAAGACGACTGGGTGAAAGGATGGCGATAAACACACCTATTCAGGGGACAGCAGCAGATATGATAAAAATAGCTATGAGAAATATTTCTAAAAGATTAAAAAGCGAAAGGCTTTATTCAAAGATGCTTCTCCAAGTACACGATGAACTTATATTTGAATGTCCAACAGATGAAACAGAAATAGTTAAGAGACTTGTGAAGGAGGAAATGGAAGGTGTGAGCGAATTGGCGGTCCCAATACGAGTTGACATGAAAATTGGCAAAACATGGGCCGACCTCGATTGATAGATGATGCCAATACCTTGCAAAATTAATTTTATAAAGGTATTATAGCGCAAATTTAATTTAACAATAGGTAAACCCCAGCTTTGCTGGGGGACTCGCAGAGTTTGACATTTACAGGATTGTGCTTTGTTCCGCTATAAATATTTTGGTTCTCCCTGTTGTCATGCCCGAATGGTTCTATCCCCGATAGAAACATTCGGGGAGGCATCCAGTCATAAAATATGGATTCCCGCTAAATACCCCCGATAGATACATTCGAGGGCAGGCTCTGCGGGAATGACGATTCGATGGTTTTGATTTTAACAGATTGCGATTAGCCCCCTTTGAGGGGGCAGCAATCATAAAACCTCCGGCTTTGCCGGAGGATACTTATTACATTTGTTATATGAAGATGGTCTTAATGAAAAAAGGCATTACTCTAACTCAGAAACTTTTAATATTTGTATCCATCTTTTTTATTCTGGCCGCCCTGGATTCATGGCTTTTTCTTTATGGCATTAAAGGATTTAATAGATACGCAGAGATAAATCATACCCTCAATTCTATAAAAAATAATATTCTGGAAATGGAATATGTATTGGATATATATGTGATAGGAGGGTATTATGAGGGTGTAGATGGAACTGAGGGAATTTATGATAAGGCTGATTCAATAGATAAGCAGATAGGTTCTCTAAAGGGATTATCTGATATAGAGAGCATCATGGACGACCCCATGATGTATACAGATTATAAAGCTATTATCAGCGACTGGAATTTTGTTAAAGAAAAAACCGCGCTTATTACTGCAACTATTTCAAAAGAGAATGCCTTTCTCATTCACAATGATATAGACCTCAAAACCTTTCTCATTAAAGAGCAATTAGACAGAATAGGGAAATTTATAGCAGACAAGAGGGCTAAGGTTAGCTTAAACATTCATCTCATGGTTATCAAGGGCCTTCTATTATCAGTGTTTATAGCCCTTGTAGGTTTATACATATTTTATTATATGGTTATAAAACCTATAAAAGACATGGCAGCTACTGCGATGAAGATAAGGGGTGGTGATCTAAGTGTTAGATTTAAAGCCGTTACTAATGATGAAGTAGGCATTTTAGCAAATACACTCAATAATATGGCGGATGCCGTTAATGAAGCGCACACTATGCTTGAAAAAAAGATTTCAGACAAAACAAGAGAGTTAGAGACAAAGACGAGAGAGCTTGTCTCATTGAACAAGATAGCAAACTCCATAGGTCGCACATTCTCGCATGATGAGATACTGAACATTGCGATGAATGAGTTGTTATTGATATCTGCGGCTTCCGCAGGGTGGATGTATATAAGTGAACCTCGAAATTCAAATAATAAGGGACAAAGACTAATTTTAAAAGCGCATAGGGGGTTGCCTGATTCATTTTTAAGAGAGTTTAAAGAGCTTGCCCTCGAAGATATAACAATGGGTCAGACGATGAGAGGCAACGGATATATTTTTGTAAATGTGAAGGATATCAATTATAAGTTTAGAACATTTTTAGAGGATATTGGCGCCAAGTCATTATGTATTATACCAATTACTTATGTAAATAATATCATTGGAGTAATAAACCTTGTCTGTAATGAAGACGACAGTGTTGTAAAAGGACACTGTATGTTTGCCGAAGCGGTTGCAGGCGAAGTGGCTATTGCTCTGGAAAATATAAATCTTTTTCAAAAGGAGCGTAAAAGCAAACAATTCATGGAGAAACTAATACATCAATCCCCAATAAGCGTAGAGGTTTTTGATAAAAATGGGCTCTGCATAATGATAAACTCTGCCTACAAACGACTTTTTGGAATACAGGACGAGGCGAGGATTGTTGGTAGATATAATATATTTAAGGATAATGTTCTGGAAGAAGGGGGCTATATGTCCACAGTAAATAAAGTTTTGCGCGGTGAATCAGTGGACATGGAAATTGAATATGATATATCAAAGGTCTTGCATATACAGGTGGCAGGTAAGCCAAAGAAATTAAAGATAAAAATGTTCCCCATACTTGATAATGATGGTTCAATAACAAATATGGTAATAATGCGTGAACCCCGTTACACCCAACCCTAATGCATTGGGTTTATCTGAGGGTTCGCTCTTAAACCCTTTAACAGGATGCTGAAAAACTCAAAAAGCTGTCTTTGCGAGCGAAGCGAAGCAATCTGCAACTTATTGAAAAACAAGAGATTGCCAAGCTCCCTTCGGTAGCTCGCAATGACAAAAGAGGATTATGACACAGTCTTGAGGGGAGGGGACTAAGGGGATGGTGTGCAGTATTACAAACGGTTTTTATAAATGTGAGAATTCAAAAGTAGGTGGAGTATGTTGAAAGTATTCTATCAATATAAAATATCAAGGAAAATTGCTGTTGTATTTATAACCCTCCTTTCAATGATGATGATAGGCGGTATAGTTGGGCTTTATAATGCCCTTCAGATTACCAAGGTCGCTGCAGGACTCTATACTGATTTTTTTGTGAGGCAGGACACGCTCGCTTCAATAGACCGGGAAATGCTAACAGCTCGTCAGGAGATACATCTATATATAACGATAACTGATGCAATATCTAAACAATATCTGGAACGCTCTATATTAGCCCATGATGAAAAAATACAAAGATTGCTTTTGGAGCATTTAAAGCATGAGAAAGTAAGTGAGGGTGAGGCTGAATTTTACTCACCGTTTAAAAAAGCCTGGACCAATTATCATGCCTTATTAACCGGTACAATTAAGATTTCGAACGAAGGAAATATTAAAAGGGCAGTAACTGTGCTGCAAAGTGATGGGGCGACAAGATTTAAGCAAGCTATGGATATTCTGCAAGTGCTTCTAACTGAGGAAAAGGGTTCAGCTCATAATGCGTATTTGAAGGTAGGAGAGTTCTCTCAAATGATAAAGTGGATGACTGTTGGTTTAACTGCCTTTGCCATAATATTTTCGATATGGTTATGGTCTATCTTAACACGTTCAATTGTGAAACCAATAGAGGCATTGGAAGGTTCCGCTCGAAAAATAGCAGATGGCGATTTGAGGGAAAGAGTTTCTATTGTATCAAAGGATGAGATAGGGGATCTCTCTGAGGAATTCAATAAGATGGCAGAAAATCTGGAGCAATCATATAGTACTCTTGAAAAAAAGGTTGCGGAAAGAACAGAAACAATAAGGACAGCCAATGAGGAGCTTCAACGAAAAAAGCATGAGATGGAAATATTAAATGAGGAGCTTATTAAGGCAAACAAGATGAAGTCCCAGTTTCTTGCCAACGTTAGCCATGAACTAAGGACCCCGCTTAACTCTATTATGGGCTTTTCTGAACTCCTTATAGAGAGGACATTTGGCGAACTCAATGACAAGCAGAATCAATATGTTAATTATATTCATTCGAGCGGCAATCACCTTCTGCACCTTATCAATAATATACTTGATTTATCAAAGATAGAGGCCGGCAAGCTGGAATTGCACATAGAAGAGTTTCCTCTTGCTGATGCGCTCGCAGAGGTTTTAGCGAGCACTAAACCATTGGCCCATAAAAAAGGCATTGACATGGATTGCAAAATTACGCCAGTATCTCCTGTCATCAAGATGGACAAGCCGAAATTAAAACAGATAATGCTCAATCTAATTTCTAATGCCATAAAATTCAATAAAGAGGATGGCAAGATAAACATTGATTGGGATATTGTAGAAGAACCGCGGGGTACAATTATAGAGAAGGTCTTTTATTTCTCTATTAAGGATACAGGCATTGGTATAAAAAATGAAGATATTCCAAGGATATTTAAAGAATTTGAACAACTTGATCCTTCAATAACAAGAGAATATGGCGGTACCGGTCTTGGTCTGTCGCTGACTAAAAAGCTTATTGAACTTCACAATGGAAGAATATGGGTAGATAGCGAATACAGCAGAGGCGCGACCTTTAGTTTCGCTATTCCCCAGGGGACTGAAGAGCAGAAGCTTGTTACTTCAAATATGACACAGCTTTCAACCGCGATGCTGCCATTACAGGGTTCTGAGCCTCTACTACCGAGCACTATTTTAATAGCTTGTGAAAGCGAAAATCTGAATGAATTAATAAAAGTATATCTTGAACAACACGGTTATACCGTTGAGCTTGCGTCTGATGGCATAGATGTTTTGGGGAAGGCTCGGGTACTTAAACCATTTGCGATTATTATTGGGATAAAACTTCAAAAGAAGGATGGTTGGGATGTGCTTAAAGAATTAAAGATATCCCAAGAAACTTCGGAAACTCCTGTCATAATAGTATCGTCTTCAAACAATGAAGAACTTGGTTTTAGCCTCGGCGCTGTAGATTACTTGGTAAAACCTATTAGCAAAGACAAGCTTCTTTATACCCTTAATAAGTTAAGCTTCATGTCAAAGGTTAAGAGGCACCCTTTCAGTATCCTTGCAATTGATGACGAACCTCAGGCGCTGGAATTGCTGGGAGATATTCTGGAAAAGGAGGGTTTTGGCGTACTCAAGGCTTCAAATGGCGAGGATGGTGTTCGCCTGGCAATAGAGAGGGATCCTGATTTAATAATCCTTGACTTGATGATGCCGCGTATAAGCGGTTTTGACGTTGTAGAGAAGTTAAAGGCTCATCCGGCTGCCAAAGATATTCCGATTATAATTTTCACTGCAAAGGATATTACTGTTGATGATAAAATAAAACTTGGAGACAACATAACCAATATACTGAAAAAGGCAAGCTTCACACGCAATAATCTTTTAAATGAAATACGAAAACTTGAAATGGCATATCCATTAAGGGCGCGGATGATTGACCCCTTAACAAGGGTGTTTAACTATAAGTATTTTAGTTACTTACTCGTGCAAGAAATTGCACGGAGTAAAAGATACGGTCTGCCATTCTCTCTGTTAATGATAGATGTGGATAGATTTCAGGCATATAATTCTAAAAACGGCACCCTCCTGGGCAATGAAGTTCTTATACACCTTGCAAAACTATTGGAGAATAATATTAGGAAAGCTGACTGCCTTGTTAGATATGGCGGAGATGAATTTCTTGTTATTTTACCTAATATTACGAAGGATGCATCAGCGGCCGTTGCCGAAAAACTTAGGATACGCGTGGAAAATCATCTGTTTCCAGCAGCTGATGCTAAGGGCGGCGAAAGGATAACTGTAAGTATTGGCGTTGCCGCCTTTCCATCTGATGCAAGAGAAGCGGATGAGCTTTTAGCTAATTTAAGTAAAATAACAAAAACTGCCTTTCAAAATGGAGGAAATAGGGTTACCATATATAAAGAAGAAGGATGAACTATGATGCAGAACCCTAAAAAGAAGGTCTTGGTTGTTGAAGATAACCCTATGAACATGATTCTTATAAAAGAAATTCTGGCTGTCAATGGTTTCGAAGTAATTGAAGCATATAACGGTCACGATGCAATTAAAAGGGTTTCTGAGGAGATGCCCGACCTTATTCTGATGGACTTAAATTTACCTGAGATGGACGGTGTAACAGCTACGAAAATACTTAAATCTAATTCCCCAGGTAAAGATATCCCTATTGTAGCTATTACCGCTTCTGCCATGAAAGGAGATGAGGAAAAGATACTTGCTGAAGGTTTTGATGGCTATATAGCAAAACCAATTGAAATGAAAAAATTTATAAAAGCTGTTGCGCTTTTTATAAAAAAATAAAGTCGCTATACCTTTTTACTTTTTATGTTCTTCAAACAATCTGCTATTTTTTCCCGTTCATCAGATGTGAGCGCATGGTTGCCAAATCTCGTATTATAATAAAACCATGTGACTGTATTTACTTCAGGAATTACAATAGTATTTGCAAACTCAAATGGTGTGTCGCTTTCTTTTTTGCCCTTTCCCTTTTTAGCTAAAAGCTTTAGCATATCCTTATAAAATTGCGGCGCCAGAGGCCATCTATTTGTAACACTTGATTTTTGAATCTGTTTAAATACAAATATAAACAAACCCGACGAAATTAATATTACAGCTATTATAAAAGCTGTTCTTTTTCCCTCTTTACCAATCACTTGCTTTGAAGATTTTTGCTTTAAAATAGACAACAAGGCGAAGCTTCTTGTTTCAATGGTCTTCATCAGCCTCATCTGGTCAGTAAATGAATAATTTATGATATATCTGTTCCAACGCCATCTGAGCGAATCAAGATACAGATTGAGAAAAGAGGTCGGTGCCGGCATTATTCCGGCTGCCTCTGCGGACGGTGTTGGATCAAACATAACCCAGTAAGAGCCTTTTATGTAGGCCTCCACCCATGAATGGGCATCCCTCTGACGGATGATCAGATAATTTCCGAATCTGTTCCATTCCCCGGGAAGGAAACCTGTCACCAGTCTGCTTGGTATGCCAACAGTCCTCAGCATAATTGCCATTGCTGTAGCATACTGTTCACAATAGCCTTCTTTTGTATAAAAGAGAAAATCTTCAATTGGATTTATCCCATCACCCTTTCGAGGATTCAGTGTATACCCATAATTTTTTTTAAGATACTCTTCTATCGCAACCGCCTTATCAAGAGGGCCTTTTTTCCCAGAAACAATCTCTTCTGCCAATGTCTTGAGCTTTCCAGAATCTATTGATAAGGCAAGATATTTAAGTTTAGCATCCTCAGACTTGTTTAACTCTATATGAATTTTTTGAGGGGGAGAGGGAACAACAGAATATGCAGAATATTCTAATCTCGAATATGATGGGGCCGGCAAATAAAACGAGCCTGTTGCATCAGCTATGATATTTTGCAAATTATCGCTAACCCCTATTCCATATGATGCCGCAAAAATAACGTTTGTGTCAATTGGTTCAAGGAGAATTACTTGCTTTAGCAACTGTTCGTTTGTATATGCCATTTTTCCCATGGCTGAGCCAGCAGGAATATTAAATATTCCGTTCCTGTCTCTCTTCAAGGGAATTGTCTCTTTTATTGTTTGCAGCCACCTACTACCATCATAACTATCAAACGATATTCCTCTAAAATAAAGGTTTGGTATTGCCATGCCCTTATGGCCTGGTAGTTCTACTCTCATAACTATTGTTGGGTCAAGTTTTATTGGTCCAAGCTCTCCAAGGTCTATCTCTTCAGAAAACCCTGATACCTTTAAAACATCTGCGGTCTTTTTTGGAAAAAACCCGACTCCAATCCTCGGTATAATAAAAAATAAGGAGAGCGTAATAATAAGCGATAAGATGGCTATGCCTGTGGTGGTGAGGAAAAAATAGGGGGTAAGGATATTTTTTTCGAGCTCTCTATGAGGAACAGATTTCTCCTCCCAGTCTTTCTTCAGGGTAAATATGGTTAATGCCCATATGCCGGTTAAGATATAAAGCGCCAGAACAAAGAGGAATGAAAGGTTAACGGTTGAGGCAGAAGCTGATAGGAGTTGAAAAAATGTCAGTATGTAAAGAATAGTATAATCCCTGTTTGTCTTAAGGTCAAAGAGTTTTACAACCATCAATATGGTGAGAAAGCGGGCAGATACTTCTATGAGTGATTGTGAAATAAAAATATAATCCATGATACTCACAACCAAAATTATAACAGCAATTATATTCCATAAAACCTTAGATATATCCAATATTTTACCTTTAATTGTAAGAAAAAGGTTTACGATAATAATGCCGCCTATTGCTATAAGAAATGTCGTATTTATTGTCTCGGTTAATATACCTGCAACAAATCCGGCGCCCACCATGAGATACGAAATTATGATAAAGTAAGTTGAAAATCTCATTGTTTTAAAACCTTAATATCCAGAGGGATATTTTTGTCAGCCACAACAGGCTCGATCAGCGCAAGCTCTCTTAATATCCGATAAAGCTGCTCCCTGCCTGATTTAGGAGGAAGTTCTGCGCTCAGACTTTTAAAACTGACTTTAAAACCCGAATTTATAAAATAATCAGCAAGTCCGGCCGCCTTTTCTACCATATCTTCAAATTTTTCTTCATAGCCTGGCAATTCAAGCAGTGTATTGTAAAATATAATCTTTACGAGTTTCTTTTTTTCCTTCTCAAATTCTTTTGCCATTAATCTCAAGGTCTTGGCAGATGACTTCCAATGGATGAGACGTGAATCATCATCAAGTGTATAATCGCGTATATTGTAAAGTTGAGCGCCTTGTCCTTTTGCCTTTGTTATCGTATCTCCCATTTTTCCATGGCTTGATTCGGCAGTGTCTATAAAATGCTTTAATTTAGGATATACAAGTATGTTAAGTGGCGCATACAGCCTTCTTCCCTTTAGAAAAAAGCCGAATGGAAAGCGGGTATTAATTTTAAAACCATCTATTTGGTGCCATCCTCTTTTACGAAAGACATAGGATTTGGTTTGAGTCAAATGAGTTTGAGAAGGTAATTTTAGTATATATCCTGCTTCAGCGGTAAGCTTCTTATTAGGTAGTTCTTCAATTGTAATAGAAAAAGATGGAACTAAACTTTTCATATTCAAGATGGTCCACCTAACCAGGGCAGGAGTATCTGCAAATATATGGAGCGGCATAGTTCTGCATATTTCTATATTTCTCAGGGTCGATTCTGAAAGTATCCCGGATATCACGATTAGAGACAACATCATTGCCACAACAAGGTAGAGGAGATTATTCCCCGTATTGATGGCGGCAATACCTATGACAAACAGGATTGCAATAAATCTCCTGCCTTCCTTGGTAAAAGATAATGTCCTTGGAAAGACAAACAGGCTCGTTTTTCCTTTTCCAGTCTGTTTTTTTCTGGATAGAATCTTTGCAATCGCTGTAAGCCAGGGCAGGGGGGCGGATAAGGTTAGATGGATATTCATATGATTAAGACTATAGGCTATAGGCAATAGGCTATGGGCGTAACTGGTTTTTTTCTATCGCCTATTGCCCATTGCCTCTTGCCTGTCGTTACATAGGCACTTCAATGCTATCAACGATCTCCTGGATAATAACTTCTGCATCATCCAATGCGCCTTCTCCGCTCTGGGTGGTAATTACCCGATGGCTAAAAACAGGTACTGACAACATTTTTATGTCATCAGGGATGCAAAATTCCCTTCCCCGTAGCAAGGCAAACGCCTGTGCAGCACGGTATAATGATATAGCGCCACGGGTGCTTACACCTAATCGCAGTTTGTCAGATTTCCTGGTTGCATTTATAATAGATAGAATGTATTTAACAAGGTCGTTGTCCACCTTTATCGTATCTACTACTTTTTGAAAATATATAATCTCTTCAGTGGATAAGACTGGATTTAGATTCTGCGGTTGAAGGTCATCAGATGAAGATAAGAGTATCTCTTTTTCGGCTTCGCTGTTTGGGTAGCCAATCCGTATCCTCATCATGAATCTATCAAGTTGCGATTCAGGAAGGGGATAAGTTCCTTCATATTCAAGCGGGTTTTGTGTAGCAATTACCATAAAAGGTTCAGGCAGTGGATGAGTTTTCCTATCAACTGAAACCTGACGGTCATTCATTGCCTCCAGTAGCGCACTCTGCGTTTTTGGAGTGGTGCGATTTATCTCATCAGCCAGGATAATATCTGCAAATATAGGTCCTGGCTTAAATTCAAAGGCATGCTTTTCCTGATTGTAAATCGTAACGCCGATTATGTCTGAGGGAAGAAGATCGCTCGTAAATTGTATCCTTTGAAAACTGCAATTTATTGACCTTGCTAACGCATGGGCAAGGGTCGTTTTGCCGACACCGGGCACATCTTCTATGAGCAGATGTCCTCGGGCAAGAAGGGTCGCTATGGCATGTCTGATAATTTCTGGTTTCCCTTTAATTATCTTTTCAAGGTTTTCCTGCAATAAATTGATTTTAGCCAAGGCCGTATCTATAGATATGTTCATGGAAAAATTGTATCAGAAGCAATGCTTCCAGTCAAATATGATGGGTCA
Organism: Deltaproteobacteria bacterium GWF2_42_12; assembly: GCA_001797665.1. Taxonomy (GTDB): domain Bacteria; phylum Desulfobacterota; class GWC2-55-46; order UBA9637; family UBA9637; genus UBA9637. The sequence goes on from MGQA01000053.1 coordinate 13,468, forward strand.
AGGCTGGAGAAAACTTTGAGGCTGTTGTAGCAAAATAGGGATAGGTATTGTATTTCCTTTATTAGTTCCAGAAAACCCTTCAAAAAATCCTGTCATTTAGTCTTGACTATCAATATTCACTTAAGATAAGCTATTCGCTTAAAATTTGAATTGAAAAAGGAAGAAAATGGAAGAAAAACTTAGTGAAGTTCAACAGAGACGTCACAAACTTGAAGAATTGCGCAGAATGGGCGTAAACCCTTTTCCTAATGATTTTGTGGTAAGGGATACTGCAAAAGGGGTAATAGACCGTTGTAATGGATTTGATAAGGAAGGGCTTGAGGCCAGAAATGAAACAGCAAGGCTTGCTGGCAGGATAATCGCATTCAGGGATTTTGGCAAGGCATCCTTTCTGCACATCCAGGATAGGACAGGTAAGCTCCAGATTTATGTAAGAAAGGACCTCATTGGCGAGGATGCATACAAGATATTCAGGAACTTTGATATTAGTGATATTATAGGTGTGGAAGGGAGGGTCTTTCGCACAAAGACTAATGAGCTTACCATAGAGGCAAAGATTATCAGGCTGCTTGCTAAATCATTGATGCCTTTACCTGAAAAATGGCATGGGCTCACTGATGTAGAGATGCGTTACAGGCAGCGCTACTTAGACCTTATAGTAAATCCTGAGGTAAGGGATGTATTTATCAAAAGAACTAAGATAATCCAGCTTATACGTGATTTTCTTAATAAAAAGGATTTCGTTGAAGTAGAAACGCCGATGATGCAATCAATACCTGGAGGCGCTGCTGCCAGACCTTTTATAACTCACCATAATGCCCTTGATATAGATTTATTCTTAAGGATTGCGCCTGAGCTTTATCTTAAAAGACTTGTTATCGGGGGTTTTGAGCGCGTCTATGAGATAAACAGAAATTTCAGAAACGAAGGCATCTCAACCCAGCATAATCCAGAATTTACTATGCTGGAATTCTACCTTGCCTATGCCACCTTTGAAGACCTTATGTCTATGACTGAAGAGATGGTTGCCTTTATTGCAAAAGAGGTCTGTGGGACATTTAATATAGAATACCAGGGAGAAAAGATTGATTTAACCCCGCCCTGGCAGAGGATTAGCGTAAAAGACGCAATATTGAAATACAGCAAGGCAGATGAGGGAGTATTTACTGATAAGAAGAATGCATTAGCCTTTGCAAAGGGAATAGGCCTTGCTATCCCAGAGGCATTTAGCCATGGCAAGGTGATTTTAGAGATTTTTGAACATGTTGCTGAACCAAAATTTATCCAGCCAACATTTGTTACTCATTATCCGCTTGAGGTTTCTCCTCTTTCCAGAAAGAATGAGAAGGATACTTCGATTGTTGACAGGTTCGAGCTCCTTGTATGCGGCAGAGAGATTGCCAATGCCTTTTCTGAGCTTAATGACCCCATAGACCAGAAGGAGAGATTCATTCAGCAATTGAAGGAAAAAGAGGCTGGCGATACTGAGGCGCATGCAATGGATGAGGATTTTGTTAGGGCGCTTGAATGTGGTATGCCTCCAACAGCTGGCGAGGGCATAGGCATTGACAGGCTTGTCATGCTTTTAACAAATTCAGCTTCAATACGGGATGTAATTTTATTTCCGCAGTTAAGGCCGGAGAAGGGTTAATGATTAAATTGTAAATTGCAGATTGCAGATTGCAGATTGTAAAATTAAGGTTGTTTCTCTTTTCAATTTAAAATTTGCACTTTGCATTTTTCAATTTGAGCAGAGCGAATATGTCATACGAACTTTTTATAGGACTTAGGTATCTCAAGGCCAAGCGTAAACAGACCTTTATATCTATCATTACCTTCATCTCTATAACAGGCGTTATGGTAGGGGTGACTGCCCTTATAGTAGTTTTGTCGGTTATGACAGGATTCGAAGAGGATCTAAGGGACAAAATATTAGGTGTTAACGCACATCTGGTGGTCCTTGAACTTGGGAAGGGCATGGATGAATACAAGATAGTGGCTGAAAAAGCAAAGAATGTTGACGGGGTTGTTGGCACTACGCCGTTTATATATAATCAGGCAATGATTTCAACTGAAACTGGCGTTGTAGGGGTTGTAGTGAGGGGCATGGATATAGATACTGTTGGAGATGTTACAATTCTGCCAAAGAGAATCAAGCAGGGTAGTTTGGAAGGGCTTCGCAATATGCTGCAGGAAACATATGCTAAAGATTCACAATTGCCTGGGATAGCGATTGGCAGAGAGCTTTCCAGAAGTCTTGGCATAGCCCTCAATGAAGAGGTCAATCTAATCTCGCCATCTGGAATAATGACCGCTGCTGGGCCGGTGCCGAGGATTGCAAGGTTTAAGGTGAGCGGGATATTTGAGTTTGGGATGTATGAGTATGATTCATCAATGGCATTCATCTCCCTTGAAAACGCAAAAAGATTTTTCAGAATGGGCGATACTGTCACTGGTGTAGAGGTCAGAATAGAGGATATTTATGTGGCTGAGGAGATAGGCAGACATATACAAAAGGCAGCTGGCGGTTTTTATTATGTCAGGACATGGATGGATATGAATAAAAATCTATTTTCAGCCCTGAAATTGGAAAAGATAGCAATGTTCATAATACTTACCCTAATTATCCTTGTAGCGGCGTTCAATATAATCAGCACATTAATAATGGTTGTGATGGAAAAGGGAAAGGATATAGCAATACTCAAATCCATGGGCGCTACAGCTGGAAGCATTATGCGTATATTTATGATAGAAGGTTTAGTCATTGGTATTACAGGCACACTTGCAGGGGTAGCGTCTGGTGTAGCCATATCTTTTCATTTAGAAAGGATAGTTGGGGTCATAGAGTGGCTTTTTGGCTTCAAGGTGCTGCGCCCTGATGTATATTATATTGATAAGCTGCCTTCAAAGGTAGATCCATATACTGTGATAACGATAGCAATTGTTGCAATCATAATAAGTTTTGTGGCAACTATCTATCCCTCATGGAGAGCGTCAAAATTTGACCCTGTTGAGGCCTTGAGATATGAGTGAGGCAGGATATGGCTCAGGGGCTTAAAGAGATAGCTGCTATTAAGGACAAGGCAGAAGCCTATTTTTCTAAAGGCAAATTAAAGGATGCGCTTGAGATATACGAATCTATAAAGTTTTATTCTAACAAAGAGCCGCGCATTACACTGAGGATAGGAGATATCTATAGAAAGATCGGGAAAAACAATGAGGCTATCAATGCCTACAAATTGTCTGTCAATGCCTTTGTTTTGCAAGGGTTTGTAACAAAGGCAATAGGTGTCTGTAAGGTTATAATGGATATAGACCCTTCTCAGACGGATATACAGAAAAAGATAGCAGAACTATATACGTCAAAGGGCGGCGTCCCAGCTGAAGAAAAAAGGGTTGAGGAGGTAAAACAGGAGGGAAAGATTGCAGAAGATAAAGTTGAGAGATTTCCAAGAACTCCGCTTTTTTCCGACCTTACTAAGGACGAGCTAATAGCGCTTATCAGCAAAGTAAAGCATCATGCAATCTCTCCAGGGACATTAATCTTTCAGGAGGGGGCTAATGGCGATTCTATTTATATAATTAATAGCGGCACAGTGGAAATAGTTGGGAAGGATAAAACAGGCAATGATATTGTTTTGGCTTCACTGAAAGAAGGTGATTTTTTCGGTGAGTTTGGTTTTTTTTCAAACTCGAGGAGAGAGGCCTCTGTAAGGGCGTCTTCAACTGTTAATCTCCTTGAGATTATTAAGAGCGATGTAAATGATATTGTTGAGCGTCATAAGAGGGTAGCAGAGGTGCTTTTTGACTTTTACAAGGAAAGGGTTGTTGATAGGCTGATGGCCCTTTCACCAGTATTTAAGCCATTAACCCCTGCTGATAGGAAAGAGATTCTTGCGAGATTGACCCACGAAAAATTTGAGCAGGGTAAAAATATAATAAATGAGGGCGAGATAGGCGATACAATGTTTTTAATAAAGGAAGGAAAGGTAAAAGTCTGGGTTAAGAATCCTGAAAAGGGGACGGTAAATATGGCTGAGCTTGAGGAGGGGGATTTTTTTGGAGAGATAGCATTGGCCACAAGCCATCCGCGAATAGCCAATGTTACTGCTGTCGCAGATACAGAGCTGGTTTTATTCTCGCGACCTATGATAAAAGACATACTTGGTAAATACCCTGAGATTAAAAATATTTTGGAGGATATTATTAAGGCAAGGGTTGCTGATGTAATGAAGCTAAGAGGATTGCAATCAGCTGCCCTGGTCTAATAATAGGTATTATACAGCAAGGAGTAATTCCAATTTGCATTCAAATTTGTCATGCTCGAACGATTCTATCGGGCATACGGTTTTTATTTTAAACCAGATTCCCGCTTAAGGACCGTGGGAATGACACCCTTGCAACAAAGTAGGAATAGTCGAATCTTGAATGCAAAAGGGAGTAAGCAGCAACTACACACTGCCTGCTGCCTACTGTGTACTGATATGGAACTTATAAGAATCGAAGGCTTATACAAATCCTACGGCAATAAGCTGAAAAAAGTAGAAGTGCTTAAGGGCATTGACCTTTCTATTTCAAAGGGAGAAATGGTGGCTATTGTCGGCGCATCCGGTGTTGGAAAAAGCACTTTGCTTCATCTGATGGGCACATTGGACAGGCCAACAAAAGGCGATGTATTTTATAGGGGTGAAAGGGTCTTTAAGCAAACAGATAAAAAGGTGGCTCTTTTCAGAAATAAGAATGTAGGTTTTGTGTTTCAGTTCCACCATCTCCTGCCAGAATTCACTGCTGTTGAAAATGTCATGATGCCGCTTCTTATCGGAGGGGGTGACAAGATTACAGCCAGGAAGATGGCGGAAGAGATGCTCGATGATGTTGGGTTAACAGGGCGGCTTAGCCACAAACCCGGTGAACTATCTGGCGGTGAACAGCAAAGGGTTGCAATTGCCAGGGCCCTTATTCATTTGCCGGATGTGCTTCTTGCGGATGAGCCTACAGGAAACCTTGATACACAAACTGGCAGCGAGGTCTTTGATTTGCTGTTAAGGTTAAATAGGGAGAAGGGCATAACCATGATTATTGTAACACATAATGAAAGGTTGGCAGGACAGATGAAAAGACGACTCAAGATGGTAGATGGAATGGTGTATGAAGACAGCGGACCGGGGCCTGCCCCCGAAGGTATCTATCGGGGGTCCGCCCCAGAGAGTATCAATCGGGGGTCAGTAGTCAGTGGTTAGTAGTCAGATGTTGGGTTGCAGAATGCTTTTATGCATTCTGTTCTCTGTTATCTTTATTTTCTTTGCATCCGCAGTCACGGCACAGGAGCCGCAGGGCCAGCCTCTCATAGGGCCTGCGCGTGTTATGATTATGCCCTTTGCGGTCCACAGCAAGGATGACCTGTCAAGTCTCAGGAGACAGGTTCTTAATACCATTGCATCTGGCGTTGAAGCTAATCGTATGACACAGGTCATTGGCATAGATAGGCTTAAGAGGCTTGTGTTGGAGGAAAAGGTCTCTCTGTTTGATGATGCGATTGCTGTAAAGATTGGAAGGGAAGAAGGCGCCCAGTTTGCCATTCTTGGCAGTATAACCAAGATTGAGAAGGATATAAGCATTGATATGAGACTGCTTAACATATCAAATGGCACGCTGCTCAGTTTTTTTTATATAAAGGGAGCATCCGAAACAGAGGTGTTTGATTCTTTAATTGCAACTTCAAAAGATATACAGAAAAAGATAATTTCAAATATTAGCTCAGCAGATGAGATGATTAGTCAAACTTCAAAGCCTATTAAACCTGGCGTAATCAAGGGGATTGAGATTATTGGCAATAAGAGGGTTGATGCTGAGGCTGTATTGGCTAAGTTAAAAAGCAAAGTTGGAGAGCCCTTATTTCCTGATGATGTCAGGGAAGATGTAAAGGCAGTATATGACATGGGTTTTTTTGAGGACGTGATGGTAGATGCGATAGATAGGGATGGCGCCACAGAACTGATATTTATTGTAAAGGAAAGATTAGTTGTAAAAAAAGTAGAGATAGTTGGCAATAAAGAGGTTTCGAAAGAGAAAATAAATGGTGCTATAACAGTAAAAGAAAATACAATTCTTAATAGGGCGCTGTTATTGGAGAATGCAGAAAAGATTAAGGCTATTTATGCAACAGAGGGGTTTTATCTTGCTAAGGTAGAGGTGGAGATGGAGCGAGAAGAAGATATAAATGCAAATGTCAAATTTAATATAAGCGAAGGCGACAAGGTAAGGGTGCGGAGGATTACCATAATAGGCAATAAGGCATATGATGAGGATGAGATAAAGGATATTATGGATACAGACGAGGCAGGGTTGTTTTCATTTTTGACTAAATCCGGCGTCTTTGATGAGGCTGTGTTTCAAAGTGACCTTAATAAAATAATGGACCATTACTATGATAATGGTTATATTCATGCGAGTATAACAGACCACCTTGTTTCTCTGTCGGGTGATAAGCGGTGGTTTTTTATTACGATTGCGTTGTCTGAGGGCGAGCAATATAGGGTTGGTAAAGTAGACATAAAAGGCGATATACTGACCACCAAAGATGAACTAATGGAAAAGGTAAAAATAACATCGGCAGAGGTATTTAGCAGGAATATTTTAAATCAAGATATTTCACGATTAAGCGATGTCTATGGCAACGAGGGTTATGCGAATGTAGACATTAATCCACTTATCAATGTCGATGAAAAAGAACGGATAGTTAATATAACATACGATATCAAAAAGAATGAACTTGTATATATAGAAAAGATAAATATATCAGGCAATGTAAATACGAGAGATAAGGTCATAAGACGCGAGATTGAGCTGTCAGAGGGCATGCTATTCTCATCAACAGGCTTTAGGCGGAGCAGGAACAATCTTAACAGACTTGGATATTTTGAGAGTTTGAGCATTACAACTGAGCCAGGTAGTTCTGAAAACAGAATGGCCCTGAATGTGGATGTAAAGGAGAGGCCTACCGGCGCAATATCAGCAGGCATAGGTTATAGCTCAGTTGATAAGCTAATAGGAACAGCCTCTATATCACAAAGTAATTTTCTTGGCACGGGCCTTAGACTGGAGATTTCCGGAACTTTAAGCGCTAAGAGCGAGAGGTATAATCTGGGTTTTACTGAACCATGGCTTTTTGATAAACCAATTTCTGCTGGATTTGATATTTTTAAAACAGAAAGGGAATATCCTGATTTTACAAGAGGCAGTTACGGTTTTGATGTGAGGACAGGATTTCCTGTCTACAAGAGAGATGTCAGGGGATACCTAACATATAAACTTGAAGAGGTAACTGTAAAGGATGTGTCGCCAAATGCAGCCCAAATCATAAAAGATCAGGAAGGAAGGACAATAACCAGCAGCATAGACGCAGTGCTTAGAAGAGATACGAGGGATGACGCCTTTTATCCCACGGAAGGCTCTGTGACATCACTCTCTGTTGAATTCGCAGGTGGGCCTCTCGGAGGGGATAATGATTTTGTTAAATATAGCGCTGAAGGTATAAAATATTTTTCTCTGTGGTGGGATACAACGTTTTCTGTTAGGGGAGTCGTTGGATATGTGCAGGGATTCAGCGGCAAAAGCATACCTATCTATGAAAGGTTTTATCTTGGCGGTATAAATACCTTAAGGGGGTTCAAGACAAGAAGCATAGGCCCAAAAGACCCTGCAACAAATGAGGTCATAGGCGGCGATAAAGAGGTATTTGCAAACCTTGAATACCTGTTTCCGCTCGTGGAAGCGCAGAGGGTAAAGGGTTTGCTCTTTTTTGACGTAGGGAATGCTTACGATAAAGATATAGACCTCAGTGAAGTAAGAACCTCTGCTGGCGCAGGCATACGGTGGTTTTCTCCGGTCGGACCTCTGAGACTGGAATGGGGCTACAATCTTGACAGGGAGGAAGACGAAAAGAGCAGCCAGTGGGAGTTTACTATAGGAACAGTGTTTTAAGATGGAGCGAGCCGACCATGTCGGCGTATTTACGGCAACACGGTTGCCTTGCTCCAAAAAAGGAGAGAGAAAGATGAAAAAACATACGGTTATTCTCGCGCTTGCGCTGATTGCCGCATTCTCAAGCATAGCGGCAGCAGCGGATATAAAGATAGGTATTGTCAACCTGCAGAAGGCGCTTAATGACTGCTCTGCAGGCAAAGAGGCGGTTGCCGAACTTGAGGCAGAGGTTAAGAAGAGGCAAGAGCAGGTAGATGAAAAACAGGAAGAACTCAAGAAACTGAATGAGGAAATGGAGAAGAAGAAATCTGTATGGAGTGAAGAAGTAAAGGCTCAGAAACAAAAGGAGCTGCAGGCCAAGATGCAGGAGTTCCAGAATTTTTTTGTGCAGTCCAATGACAATCTGAAGAAGATGGAGCAGGAAAAGAAAACCGTTATTATTAAAGATCTTGTAGAGGTTGCTAAGAAGATGGCAAAGGAAAAGGGATACACATTTGTCTTTGAAACGCAGAGTGGCGTAATTTATAACCCACCTGATGCTGATTTGACCGATGAGCTTATAAAGCTCTACAATGCTGAATATAAGAAAGAGAAGAAGGAATCAAAAGATAAAAAGTAATGGCAAATAGTAAAAGCAATATTAAAAAGGCCTTGGGAGAGCTGGCTAAACTTGCGGGAGGCGATGTTGCCGGAGATAGAGGCGTAATTATCAGTGGATTAGCGGGTATAGATGTGGCAGAGGAAGGCGACATAACCTTTATTGCCAATCCCAAGTACATTGCGCAGATTCAAACTACAAAGGCGTCTGCAATTATTATTTCGCCGGACATAAAATCTCCGGAGGGCATGTCTGCCGCAGCGCAGGCAGGTAAAAATTTTCTTTACGCTAAAAATCCTTATCTTGCCTTTGCAAAGGTATTAGAGCTTTTTTATCCACCTGCTAAGCCGTATAATGACATACATCCTGATGCGCGCATCCACCAAACTGCTGTTATTGGCGAATCTGTTTCAATATATCCCAATGTCTTTGTTGATGAAGGCGCAAAAATTGGCAGCCGTGTTGTGCTTTATCCAGGGGTCTATATTGGAAACAATGCGGAAGTAGGCGATGATACTGTGCTGTATTCAAATGTATCTGTGAGAGAAGGATGTTTAATAAGAAAAAGGGTGATTATTCATTGCAATTCTGTTATAGGGAGTGATGGTTTTGGTTATGCGAAGGATGGGACAAAATATTACAAGATACCACAGAAAGGTATTGTGAGAATTGAAGATGATGTGGAGATCGGAGCCTGTGTTACCATTGACAGGGCAACCTTAGGGGAGACCGTTATTGGCAGAGGGACGAAAATAGACAATCTGGTCCAAATAGCCCATAATGTTACGATAGGCGATGACTCTATCATTGTTGCACAGGTGGGTATTGCAGGGAGTGCCAAGATAGGAAAGCGGGTTACGCTGGCTGGTCAGGTTGGGGTTAATGGCCATATTGAGATAGGCGATGATGTTATGATTGGCGCTCAGTCAGGTGTGACCAGCGATGTTAAGTCTCAGCAGATTTATTCAGGCATGCCTGCTATACCGCATAAGGAATGGCTTAAGGCACAGACCATCTTTGCAAAGCTTCCTGAGATGAGAAAAACGCTGATGGAGCTGGAAAAGAGAGTGAAGGAGTTGGAAAATACATTAGGCAGTAAGCAGTAGACAGTAGGCAGAAAACAGCAGACAATTTGTTTTTTACTGCTTACTCCATCCTGCATACTGCTTACTGTCTGTTGAAAAGGGGGTTCTATGATTGACATAAATGAAATCTTAAAAATCTTGCCTCACCGTTATCCGTTTCTTTTGGTTGACAAGGTTGTGGAATTTGAGGCAGGGAAAAAGGCAAAGGGTATAAAGAATGTCACAATAAATGAGCCGTTTTTCCAGGGGCATTTTCCTAATCACCCAATTATGCCAGGCGTGCTGATAATAGAGGCAATGGCGCAGGTTGGTGGCATACTTGCATTTAAATCTGCAAATGTGGCTAATAAGGCAGTCTATTTTATGGGAATAGATAAAGCGAGATTTCGTAAACCGGTCCTGCCTGGAGATAAATTGGAACTTGTCCTTGAGGTAACAAAAAACAGGGGCAGTATATGGGCATTCAAGGGAGAGGCTTATGTTGATGGTAGTCTGGTTGCTGAGGCAGGATTGATGGCCACAATAGTTGACAGGTAAATTAAAATTTCTAATTTCTAAATCCTAATTTCCAATAAAATGTCAAATATCAAAAAACATTGGGAATTTAGTCATTGGCATTTCATTAGAAATTAGACATTAGGATTTAGAAATTAACATAAGGATTCAACTCGCATATGAAGGAGAGAAACAAATAATGCAGATAAAGACAAAAGCCGGCAAAGACTTAATCCATCCCACAGCGCTTATTCACGATAGTGCCCAAATTGATGATGATGTTGAGATTGGGCCTTATACGGTTATAGGCGAGAATGTAAAGATAGGTAAAGGCACAATTATCGCAGCTCATGTTGTTGTAGAGCGAGATACTGCCATAGGGCCTCATTGCAGCATACATCAGTTTGCATCTATTGGCACGCCGCCACAGGATATAACCTATAAAGGCGAAAAAACCGAGGTGATTATTGGAAGTCATAATGTAATAAGGGAATTTGTTACCATCCATCGAGGGACCGGCAGAGGCGGTGGGAAGACAATTATCGGTGACAAGAACTTTTTAATGGCCTATGTCCATATTGCCCATGATTGTAAGATAGGCAACAATGTGATTATGGCAAATGCCGCGACACTTGCAGGTCACGTTGCTATCGAAGACTACGCTATAATTGGGGGTTTGGTAGCTATCCATCAATATGCCAGGATTGGCGCCTATGCCATTATAGGCGGTGCCTCTGCAGTTACCCATGATGTCCCACCCTATGTCATGGCTGTAGGAAACAGGGCAAAATTATATGGATTAAATAAAGTAGGATTGAGAAGACAGGGCTTTTCAAGAGAGGAATTAAATGATCTTAAAACTGCATACAATATCCTTTTCAAAAGCGGTATTACCCTGAAAGATGCTTTGAGGAAACTCGAGGATGAAATGAGTCATTCAACACATGTTGTTCGTTTGATAAATTTTATTAAAGAATCCAGGCGCGGTATTACACGAGAAAAGGGGAGAAGGGCGGAATCGAATGAGGAAGATTAAGGTCGCTGTTATTGGTGTTGGTTACCTCGGTAAATTTCATGCGGAGAAATACGCAGACCTTCCAAATGTCGAGCTTGTAGGGGTTGTGGATGTAGATAAAGGCAGGGCTGACGAGGTTGCAGCCCATTTAAAAACCAATGCCTTTTATTCACATAAGGATATTCTGTCAAGGGGTAAAATAGATGCGGTAAGCATTGTTGTGCCAACATTGCTTCACCATCGGATTGCTAAGGATTTTCTTGCAGAGGGTATAGATGTGCTTCTGGAAAAGCCTATGGCGAGCACCATTGAAGAGGCGAATGAGCTCATCAAAGAAGCCAAGAAAACAAAGGGCATCCTGCAGATTGGTCATCTTGAGAGATTCAATGCTGCTGTTGTGGCAATGGACGGCATTATTAACAATCCTTTGTTTATTGAGACCCACAGGCTTTCTGCGTTTCCAGATAGGTCAACAGATGTGGATGTAATTCATGATGTGATGATACACGACATAGATATTATAATGAATTTTGTAAAATCAGATATTGCATCAGTAGATGCGGTTGGCGTACCGGTAATAACCGATAAGGTTGATATAGCAAACGCAAGGTTGAGATTTAAAAATGGCTGCGTTGCGAATGTTACCGCAAGCAGGGTATCAAAGGAACGGATGAGAAAGATACGACTCTTTCAACATGATGCGTATATTTCAATAGATTATGCGCATCAGAAGGTGGCTGTCTTTAGAAAGACTCATGGAAAGTCAGGGGCAATTCCTCATATTATAGAGGAAGACATAACGATAGAAAAGAGCGATACACTTCTGGAAGAGATAAAGTCATTTTTACATTGTGTGGCGAGTAGAAAACCTCCGTTGGTTTCAGCCGAGGATGGCAAGAGGGCGCTCCATGTTGCACAGATGATACAGGAAAGTCTGGTAGAGAAGCTATCAAGCTACCAAGCTATCAAGATTTAAAACTCGATAGCTCGGTAGCTCGATAGCTATCTAATCTGCCTACTATATTTATGAGCGGCAATATACTCATAGTTGCTGGCGAAGCATCCGGTGATCTGCATGGCGCAAATCTTATAAAGGCCTTAAAGGAGATAAATCCTTCATTCACATTTTGTGGTATCGGCGGAGAAAGGATGAAGGGTCAGGGATTTAATGTAATTGAAGATTCAAGGAACCTATCGGTAGTCGGCATTTCAGAGGCGATTTTTAAAGCGCGGAAACTATTGTCCGCATTTGCCAAGCTCAAAAAAGCCCTTGATGAGAAAAGACCTGATATTGTTATTCTTATAGATTTTCCTGATTTCAATTTACATTTTGCAAAGGAAGTAAAAAAAAGAAATATCCCGGTAATCTATTATATAAGCCCTCAGATATGGGCGTGGAGAAAAGGCAGGGTTAAAAAGATAGCAAGGCTTATAGATAAAATGCTTGTTATTTTTCCGTTTGAGGCGGATATATACAAAAATAATGGCGTAGATGTAAAATATGTTGGCCACCCGCTGGTTGACACAGTGTCCTGCCATTTTTCAAAAAGCGAGGCATTATCAAAACTTGGTCTAAGTCATGGACCAGTAGTTGCGCTGTTACCCGGCAGTAGAGGGCATGAGATTGCCAGGCTTCTTCCGATTATGGATGAGGCCGCTTCTATCATAAAAAGAGAAATCCCCGATGCACAATTTGTTCTGCCTGCTGCTGATACTGTAGACGATAGTTTTTTAAACCGATTTATACATGGCAATACATCAATAAAAATTGTTCGCGACAACCTTTATACAGTATTAAGGTCGTCAGATGCGGCAATTGTTGCTTCAGGGACTGCAACGCTTGAAACAGCATTGATGGAAATTCCGATGGTTATTGTCTACAAGCTCTCTTTTTTAACCGCTATCGTTGGAAGGATATTTGTGCATGTTGATGATGTGGGCCTTCCAAATATAGTGGCTGGCAAAAGGGTGGTGCCGGAACTTATTCAGGAAGATGCTAAACCAGAGAACATAGCAGAGGCTATCTTAAAGTTTTTGAATGATAAAGGTATGCGAGAAAAAACTATTGCTAATCTAAGAAAAATCAGAGAAAGACTTGGCAGCGGCAATGCATCAAGGAATGTGGCAGAAGAGATTTGCACTATACTCAATAAGTGCAGATTATAAAATGCCAATGCTTAAATGTAGAACCATAGGAAATTTCAATTTAATATTTGCGCTTCGCATTTTTCATTGGAGCCATAGGCTCACAAAGTAGCATGAAAATCTGTCACCCTCCCCTTTATCCCCTCCCATCGAGGGAGGGGAGATAAATTAGTTCCCTCTCCCCTTGTGGGAGAGGGCAGAGCCTGCCCCCGAAGTATTTATCGGGGGGTGAGGGGGTATCTTCGGAGCAAAGCATCATGAAACTATATTTGCGTCTTTTAAAATTTTTATTCAATTACTGGATGCAGCTACTTCTCGCTGTATTTTTTATGATAGTCCTTGCGCTATCCAATGGCGCCTTTGCCTATCTTGTAGGGCCTGTGCTCAAATTCCTGTTTGCGAGCAACGCAGACGAGACCATAAGGCTTATTCCATTTGATATCTTTACATTTGACAGAGCTCAAATGATGGTCGCGGTGCCTATAGCTATTATAGTTGTTGCCTTTGTCAAGGGATTGTCATTTTTTGGTCAGTCCTATTTTATGGGCTATGTCGGACAGATGGTAGTCACCGATATAAGGACATTCCTTTACAAACATATTTTGAATCTTCCTGTTTCTTACTTTACCAAAAACTCCACAGGCGCATTGATGTCTAAGGTTACAAATGATGTTGGTATGCTGCAGAATGCAGCCGCTGATTCTGTTGCAACGCTACTCCGTGAAAGCCTTACTATTATAGTTTTAACCACAGTAGTCATAAGCAGAGACTGGAAACTCGCAATCGCAGCCTTCATTGCCTTTCCGCTTGCCATCTATCCGCTTATCCAATTCAGTAAGAAGATGCGCAAGATTTCAACGAAAGGACAGGCAAGTATGGGGGCTATGACTGCGCTTCTTCACGAAGCAATCGCAGGTATAAAAATAGTAAAGGCCTTTTGCATGGAAAAATATGAAGGGCTCAGATTCAATAAGGAAAATGAGAAATTTTCGAGACTCAGGATGAAATCTATTAAAGTAAGGTCTGCGACTTCCCCCCTAATGGAGATATTAGGTTCCGTAGGTTTTGCTATTACTATTTGGTATGCAGCATACAGAATACAGAGCGGTACTCTAACGCCAGAGGCATTTATATCATTTTTTGCAGCAGTTCTTATGCTTTATCAGCCGATAAAGGCCTTGAATGGCGTTAATATGAATATCCAGCAAGGTCTCGCTGCCGCAACAAGGGTTTTTGAGCTTTTAGACATTCCACAGGAAACAAAAGATAAAGAGAATGCAAGGAAGATTAATGGCATATCTGCTGGATTAGAGTTCAGTAATGTTTCATTCGGATACGGCGATAAACTTGTTCCTGCAGGCCTGCCCTCGAATGCATCCATCGGGGGCCTGCCCTCGAATGTCTCTATCGGGGGCCCTAAGCATGCCCCTGAACGTTCCTATCAGGGCCAGGGATGGATTCTGAGGAATATTAATTTAAAGGTTGAAAAAGGAGAGCTCATTGCCATAGTCGGCACAAGTGGCGTTGGAAAAACAACCTTTGTAAACCTTATCCCGCGGTTTTACGATGCTACTGAAGGGGCCATTTTAATTGATGGCGTTGATATACGCGATATGACGATAGAGTCCCTTCGTTCCCAGATCGCCATAGTTTCACAGCAGGTTATACTGTTTAATGACACAGTAAAAAGAAACATTGCCTACGGTGATGTTGAAAGGGATGATGTGAAAATCATAAAGGCTGCAAAGGCTGCAAATGCAGACACTTTTATTCAGAAATTGCCGTTAAGATATGATACGGTTATTGGAGAAGGCGGTGTTCGGCTTTCAGGCGGCGAGAGACAGAGGTTGTCCATTGCGCGTGCAATTTTAAAAAATGCGCCAATACTTATACTGGATGAGGCTACATCTTCATTGGATACAGAATCAGAATTAGAGGTCCAGAAAGGGTTACAAAACCTCATGCAGGGCAGGACTACCTTTGTAGTTGCGCACAGACTTACTACAGTAAGGCATGCGGACAGGATTATCGTGTTAGCTGAAGGTGGAATCAAGGAAATAGGCAAGCACGATGAACTTTTGAGGCTTGGCGGGGAATACTGTCGGATTTACAAGATGCAGTTTCACCCCGTTAGAGATGAGTCTATTTTAGTAAGCGCAGAGGCAAATAAATAAAACCATTTAAGGAAGAATAGAAATTTCTTCCAAACCTTAGCCTCAACATCAGCCTAACAGGCTGTTGAAAAAGGCATCAACAGCCTTGCCCCTGATAGATTCAATCAGGGGCTTGATTACATTCACCCCGTTAGAAATCAAAGATTTTCTAACGGGGCAAGGATTAGGAAAAATGATTAC
>MGQA01000054.1 GCA_001797665.1 Deltaproteobacteria bacterium GWF2_42_12
GACCTTCTTCAGATGTAACATATAGTGCAGTAATACCGTCAGTGTTCTCCAAATTTGGATCCATTCCTGCGATTAAAAATAAATCTATAATAGTAATATCACCCTTCTGAGCGTATTCAACAAAGGTATTGCTGTTATACGCTATATTCATACGATCTAATTCTTTGCGCGCCTTTTCTGGGCTTTTACCGCAGGCTGATAATGAAATCAGCAATGGAAAGAGAAACAGTAAGATTATTATTCGTGTGAGTCGCATATCCCCTCCACTTGAGTTCTATAGATACCCACGCCTTTACCTTTTACAGGCGTGGTTCTTATGAGATGCAAGCTTTGCTTGTCCCATTGGGAACTTGCTTTCATCCCCGCCTTTACAGGCAGGGATTTCCCGCTGGGATTAAATTGTTTTTGCAAAGCTGTTCCTCATTTTTTCCTTCGCTACGGCTCATTCTTTTTTTCCGAGGAGCAATTAAAATTCTGCACTAGAGAAAAGCTTTGACGCTCTTCGGGATTGCGGTTTTTTATATTATCCTCTGGCAATTTCTTATCAAGCCATGACTGATCTTTGTTTATTAGAGAGCAATATAGTAAACGAAGCCCTATCACACTGACAGCTACACCAAGGCCTAAAAAAACACCAAACCAATGTTGATTAGGGAGTAGAGATAAAAATGCCGCAATAAAGCCTATCGTTATAATGTAGCATCCATAGAAAAGGATTACCCCACCACTTTGAGCGGATAGAACTTTCATTGTCACCATGCGTTTGCCATAATTATCGCTTCCAAACTTATCTATATTTTCGGCAATCTTACTTATGAGCATGTATGGTACAAAAAGAGAACTTCCACTCACAAGCAATGCCAAACTATGAATGAGGTCGTTATCATTCATAGTTTGGCCCTACTTTGTCACTGTGGGAGTAGATTTGCAACCTGCTCCCTCCATTGCCTTTATTGCTCATTTCAACGCATAGTTCAAAAGGCGGTAAATGATAAGCACTTGAATAAGCTCGATTAGGAGATCCATAAATTCTTTGTTCAACATTCATGGAAGCCTCCTTTCCGCCTACGTTTTGAGAAAAATTACCATCTTCCATGCAGGCCGATTTTCCATTTTAAGATAAAATCAACTCCCAATACGGCCAGCATTCTTTAGCCGTTCTTGCTTTTGGCATACACTTAAGGCCGTTAAACTATTTTTCTTCAATAAAGATAGCATATAGACTAAATCTGTCAAGGTAAATTTGGCCTATTGCCTATTAATATTTAGAGAATTTTAGCTTATGCTCTAACCATGAAGTTTAATGTCTTTCTCAAAACTTTTGGGAAAAGAGTCAGGGCTGTCAGAAAATCAAAGAATATTTCTCAGGAAAAACTTGCGGAGTTGGCTGGACTACATCCAACTTATATTAGCGATGTGGAACGCGGAAAGGTAAATGCCTCTATTTATAGCTGTTATATGATAACTAATGCTTTGGCTGTTCCGTTATCTGAATTTATTAGCCTCTATAAGGGTGATGCGGAAATCGAAAATGAACTTGCTGTATTGAATGGGCTAATAAGGCAGCTCGACAAAAAAGACCAACAGTTAATCTTATCAGCATTGCGTGGAATGTTATCAGCTATAAAAAAGGCTTGAATAAGAAACCTTACTCTCCGCATACTCATTAAATTCGCTGATGTGTTAGGGGTTGAGATACAGGAGATATTTGATTTCGGGCACAAGGTAAACATAAAAGAACTGCGGGAGGTTATGAGCAGGCTTTTAAAAGAGAGTGATGAAGAAAACCTGCGGCTGGCTGTAAAAATCCTGCGGGCTGTGGTGAGGTGAGAAACCCCATTCGTTAATACCCGTTCGTTAATACGTTGGTAATACGCTTGACAGCAAAGGTTCTGGATGTTAAGTTGTATTTAAACCGATTTTATTAGGAGCAAATATGATCTTTCATGTAACCCTTGAACATGCTGAGGACGGATGGATTGTTGCGGAATGCCCGGCTCTTCCGGGCTGCGTTTCTCAGGGTAAGAATGAAGAAGAAGCCCTTGAGAACATCAAGGAGGCCATAACAGCCTGGTTATGGGCCGAAGACCAGAAAGCCGTCTCTGCCTTGCCTGAAAAGGTTGTTCAGCAGCAGATTGTTGTGGCAGTGTAGACATGGGAAGGCTGGGCAATATATCCGGCAAAGATGCTGTGAAGGCATTTCAAAAGGCCGGATGGGAATCTATGGGACAAGTCGGCAGCCACTTAGTGATGGTCAAACAAGGCATCCGTGTTAATCTATCAATCCCGCAACATAAAGAACTGTCAGTTGGCACACTCCGTACCTTATCCGCAATAGTGGTCTCACCGTGGATGAATTCCTGAAATTGCTTTAACTTACCCAAAAATAGCACTTAAAGATTTTATACTGCACAAACAAGCTTCATTTCTACAAAAAGGCAACAGGGGCTTTTTTCTTTTGAATTTTGAGTTTTGATTTGGTATCTTTATATACTTTCAACAGTGAGGATGGGTGTGAATACGCAAGAAATCATAAATCTAACCACTAAATACATTGCCAACACATACAACCGCTTCCCCATTGCCCTTGTCAGGGGCAAAGGGTGTAAGGTGTGGGATGCGGACGGCAAAGAGTATCTGGATTTTGTGGCAGGTCTTGCGGTCTGTAATCTCGGCCACTGCCATCCAAAGGTTGTAAAGGCAATTCAGGAACAGGCAGAAAAGCTTATTCATATATCAAATCTTTATCATATTGAGCCGCAGGCGCAGCTTGCGGAACTCCTATGCAAAAATTCATTTGCAGATAAGGCATTTTTCTGCAACTCAGGCGCAGAGGCGAATGAGGCTGCTATAAAGCTCACGCGGAAATATTTTAAGGATAAGCCTGTCCCTGCAGAGCCTGCCCCGCACTTGATGCGGGGTATTAAGCAGGGAGGTGAAAATAAATTTCAGATAATTACTATGGAAAAGTCTTTTCACGGAAGGACTATGGCAACCCTTGCAGCCACAGGCCAGAAGAAATTTCAGCAGGGTTTTGAGCCATTACTTGAGAAATTCATCTATGTACCATTCAATGATGTAAAGGCAGTGGCAAATGCCATAACTTCGCAGAGCGCTGCAGTGATGGTTGAGCCGATTCAGGGCGAAGGCGGGGTAAATATTCCGTCGGAAAGTTATCTCAAGGAGTTGAAAGCGTTGTGTAAAGAGAAAGGCTTACTTCTCATCTTTGACGAGGTCCAGGTCGGTATGGGCCGCACGGGCAAGCTCTTTGCCTATGAGCATTACGGCGTAACACCTGATATCATGACTCTGGCAAAAGGTCTGGCAGGCGGCGTTGCTATCGGTTGTATGCTTGCAACAGATGAAGTGGCAAAGAGCTTTGTTCCCGGAACACACGCATCAACCTTCGGTGGGAATCCTCTGGCAACAGCAGCAGGCATAGCTGCAATAAAGGCAGTATTGGAAGAAGGCATGTTGGAAAATTGCCAGAAGGTTGGAAAATATCTCCTCGAAAAATTACATAAACTAAAGGCAGAATATCCATTTATTAAAGAGGTTAGGGGAAAGGGCTTGATTATCGGCATGGAATTGACAGTTTCGGGCGCAGATATTGTAAGGGCTTGTATGGAAAAGGGGCTTTTAATAAACTGCACTTCTGATACGATTTTACGATTCATCCCGCCGCTTATCGTTACTGAAAAAGAGGTGGATGAGATGATGAAAATATTAATCTCTATTTTAAAGACCATAAAGGTTTAAGAATGCAAGTCTTACAAAAACGACATTTACTCACAATCTCTGATTTAACAAAAGCTGAGATTGACGATGTTTTTGAAAAGACGCGCATCCTTAAGGCGAGACAAAAGCAGGGCATTCCGTATGTCCCTCTTCAAGGCAAAACCCTTGGGCTTATCTTTGAGAAGGCATCCACAAGGACCCGTGTCTCGTTTGAGGTTGCTATGTATCAGCTCGGAGGCAATACTGTCTTTATAAGCCACAGAGATTCTCAGATGGGCAGAGGCGAGCCTATAAAAGATACAGCAAGGGTGTTGTCGCGCTATGTGGACGGCATTGTTATACGGACCTTCGGCCATGACATCATAGTGGAATTTTCGAAGTATTCGACAGTGCCTGTGATAAACGGCCTCACAGACCTCCACCATCCTTGTCAGGTTTTGACAGATGTGTTTACAATTATAGAAAAAAAAGGTAAATATCACGGGCTCAAAGTAGCATGGATAGGCGATGGCAATAACATGGCAAATTCATGGATTGAGGCAGCAGCAAGGCTTGGTTTTGATTTGGTGCTTGCCTGTCCGGATGGATATTGGCCTGATAAAAATATCTTGTCAAAGGCAAAAAAACTTGCCCTCGAATGTTTGAATCGGGGGGAGGCTAAGTTAAATATAGAGGTTGTTAAGGACCCGAAGGATGCTGCAAAGGGTGCGGATGTCCTTAATACAGATGTATGGGCAAGCATGGGACAGGAGGAAGAGGCAGAGAAGAGGAAAAAGGCATTCAAGGGCTATCAGATAAATTCAGAGATTTTGAAACTCGCAAAAAAAGATGCAATTGTTATGCATTGTTTGCCTGCTCACCGTGAAGAGGAGATAACGGATGAGGTTATGGAAGGACGTAATTCAGTTATATTTGACCAAGTGGAGAATAGGCTGCATCTGCAGAAGGTGATTTTGGAAAAACTATTACTCGGAGGATGAGATGTCTGAGATTAAAAAAGTAGTATTGGCTTACTCCGGCGGTCTTGACACCTCGGTTATAATCAAGTGGCTCGTTGAAAATTATGACTGCGAGGTAGTAGCTTTCTCAGCAGATTTGGGGCAGGGAGAAGAGCTTGCGCCGCTTAAGAAAAAGGCTATACAAACAGGTGCGAGTAAGATTTATATAACAGACCTTAAAGAGGAATTTGTCAGAGACTTTATATTTCCTATGTTGAGGGCAGGCGCTGTGTATGAAGGAAGATATATGCTTGGGACTTCCATTGCCAGGCCGCTTATTGCCAAGGCACAGATGGATATTGCAAAAAAGGAAAAGGCTGACGCAGTTTGTCACGGCGCAACAGGCAAGGGCAATGATCAGGTAAGGTTTGAACTGACCTATTATGCAATTAATCCACATATCAAGGTCATTGCACCGTGGCGCGAATGGGATATGAAATCAAGAACTGATTTAATAGATTATGCAGAGAGGCACGATATTCCTGTAACTGCTACAAAGGCAAAACCATATAGTTCAGACAGGAATCTTTTTCACATAAGTTTTGAAGGCGGCATCTTGGAAGACCCGTGGGCTGAGCCGCCAGAGGATATGTTTCTCTTAAGTGTTTCACCGGAAAAGGCGCCAAATAAGCCAACGTATGTTGAGATAGCATTTAAAGATGGCAACCCAATTGCAGTAAATGGCAAAAAAATGTCTCCTGCAAAACTTTTGGCCGAATTAAATAAGCTCGGCGGGAAAAACGGCATAGGCAGGGTTGATGTGGTGGAAAACCGATATGTGGGCATGAAGAGCAGGGGTGTGTATGAAACGCCTGGCGGAACAATACTTCATGCGGCAAGAAGGGCTGTGGAGTCCATCACTATGGACAGAGAGGTCATGCACCTGAGAGACAGTCTCATTCCACGTTATGCAGAATTGGTCTACTATGGCTACTGGTATTCACCGGAGAGAAAGGTTCTGCAAACCATGATTGATGAGGCAGCAAAGGGTGTCACCGGAACGGTAAGAGTAAAGCTCTACAAAGGCAACTGCGATGTGGTTGGCAGAAAATCGGACAAATCGCTCTATCATCCTGACTTTGCTACATTTGAAGAAGATGTTGTTTATGACCAGAAGGATGCAGAGGGGTTTATAAAACTGAATGCGTTGAGGCTTAAGATTAAGGCAATGGTGGAGAAAAGAGAAAGGCCGTGATGCGTGTGTGTGATGCGTTATGTCCTCCCCCTGTCCCCCTCCAGCGGGGGATAAAGGGGGAGGATTTTTTCTGCATCACGTATAACGCGCACATGTACGGTTTTTAAAATGAAACTTGCACGGTTTTTAAAAGACGGTTTAATAAAATTTGGTATTGTAGAAGGCGAAAACATTACAGAAATCGAAGGCAGTATCTTTAATAATTTTAAAAAGACTCCTATTACCCATAAACTCAATTTAGTTAAACTCTTGGTCCCCTGTGAGCCGTCCAAGATTATAGCGATTGGCCTTAATTACAAGGCCCATGCAGCAGAGTTCAATAAGCCTCTGCCAGAGGAGCCGATGCTCTTTATGAAACCATCCACAGCCGTAATCGGACCCGGAGACGAGATTATTTATCCGCATCATATGTCAAGGCGCGTGGATTACGAAGGTGAGCTTGGGGTTGTCATCGGTAAAAAGGCTTACATGGTAAAAAAGGAGGAAGCCAAAGATTATATATTGGGCTACACATGTTTTAATGATGTTACTGCAAGAGACCTGCAGGGCAAGGATATCCAGTATACAAGGGCAAAGGGGTTTGATACATTTGCGCCAATGGGGCCATGGATAGAGACTGATTTAAATCCTTTGGATGTAAAGATTGAAACCTATTCAAATGATGAAAAAAAGCAGGACACTTCCACAAAGGATATGATATTTGATGTTTATCATTTGTTGAGTTTCGTATCACATGTTATGACTTTATTGCCAGGCGATGTTATTGCAACCGGGACGCCGTCAGGCGTTGGCAAGATGAAGCCTGGCGATAAGGTAGAGATCAGGATAGCGGGGATTGGGAGTCTTGTGAATACAGTAAGCAGTAGACAGTAAGGAGTAAGCAGTAGGCAGAAAGCAACAAAGAAACGGAGAAAGGGGAGAATGGGAGAAACGGAGACAACTGCTCCCCGATTCTCCCGCTCACCGATTCCCCGATTCATAATCAACTGCTTGCTATCTTTAAAAAGGGGAGGTATCAAAGTGCCAGAGAGCTACATCCAGAATCTCTTTGCCGAAAGGATAGGAGGCAATAAGTTTGGCAAAGAGACAAAGATTTACAAATTTGAAAAAATAAAAAGGGCAAAGGCACAAGCTCGAAAAGAGCATCCTAATGTAGAGCTTCTTGATTTTGGCGTTGGCGAGCCGGATGAGATGGCATTCCCTATGGTAGTTGAGGCTCTGAAGATAGAATGCGCCAAGCCGGAAAACAGAGGATATGCAGACAACGGCATTCAGGAGCTAAAAGACGCTGTCGCAAAATATATGGACAAATTTTACGGTGTAAAAGGCATAGACCCGGCAAAAGAGGTTTTGCATTCCATTGGTTCAAAACCAGCCCTTGCGATGCTGCCTTCTGCATTCATTAATCCAGGGGATGTTGCATTAGTATCAGTCCCCGGCTATCCAATACTTGGAACTCATACCCAGTGGCATGGTGGAAGGATTATTAATCTACCCCTGAGGGAAGAAAATAATTTCTTGCCAGCCCTTAGCACTATAAGCAAGGAGGATCTAAAAAAGGCAAAACTCCTGTATATCAATTATCCCAATAATCCTACAGGCGCAACAGCAACGATAGATTTTTTCAAACAAGTCGTAGAGTTTGCCCAAAAAAATAATATTGTTGTTGTGCACGATGCCGCATACGCAGCGCTCAATTTTGAAGGCAGGCCTTTAAGCTTTTTATCAGTTGATGGCGCAAAAGATGTTGGAGTTGAGATACATTCTTTTTCAAAGGCATTTAACATGACAGGCTGGAGACTTGCATTTGTTGTTGGCAGTGAAAAGGTAATTGGTGCGTTTGGCCATGTTAAGGACAATTACGACTCAGGCCAATTCATTGCAATACAAAAGGCCGGAATCTATGCGCTGGAGCATACAGAGATAACAGAGAAGATTGCAGCAAAATACAAGAGGCGCCTTGAGCTAATGGTAGAGGCCCTTAATTCTGCAGGCTTTGCTGCAAAAATGCCGCATGGTTCATTCTATCTTTATGTGGCTGCGCCAAAAGGAGCAAAGAACGGAAAAAATGGCTTGAAATTCAAGACAGCGGAAGATATTTCCGAGTATCTAATTACAGAAAAACTTATATCAACTGTTCCATGGGATGATGTCGGGCATTACCTGAGATTCTCAGCTACCTTTATTGCCAAGAATGAAGAAGACGAGAGAAGGGTTGTTGCAGAGATGAAGAAGAGGTTGGGTGAGCTGGAGCTTCAGTTTTAAGCGCCATTGGGGACCCACTGTATTGAAACCCTCATCCTTCCTGTAGAGCTTATCGTTAGCTGAGGAGGTTTCTAACGAAGTGAAACATATTGCATTTATCAGTATTGGTTCGAATATTGGGGATAGATTAGAAAACTGTAGAAACGCTATAGGTAGCCTTGCTAACAGTAAAGATGTTAACCTGATTAATGCATCAGCTTTTTATGAAACAGAGCCATGGGGTAAAATAAAGCAGGATTGGTTTATAAATTGCGTAATTGAGTTAGAGACAAATCTTGATGTCCACGAACTACTGATGTTACTTCAGGGCGTAGAGAAAAAGCTTGGAAGAAATAACACAGAAAAAGGCGGCCCAAGAGTTATTGACCTTGATATTCTCTTTTTTAATAGTGAAATAATAGAGGCAGAAGAGGTTGTAATTCCACACCCCCTTCTCCATAAAAGAAGGTTTGTTTTGACACCGCTTGCTGAGATTGCCTCAAATTTTATTCATCCTGTTCTGAAAAAATCAGTATCAGAGTTATTGCAAGAAGTGGATGATGACAAGAAGGTTCTCCATCACATAGAACAATAATAGGCAATGTATGCGAATTATACTATATCTCATATTGCTATTTTTACTGTATATTGTTGCAAGGGCATTGCTTTTTCCAAAGAGGGTTTCTAAACAGGGACAAACTGGTTCTGTATTGAATGGTGATGAAATGGTGCTTGACCCAGTTTGTCAAAGTTATTTCCCAAAAAATTCTGCTTTGACTACGAGGCAGGGAGGCGAGACAATATATTTTTGCAGTAAAGAGTGCATGGAAAAGTTTATTAAAGACAGTAGGCAGTAAGCAGTAGACAGTAGGCAGTTACTGCTTACTCCTTACTGCATACTGCTTACTATATACAAAGGAGGATTCAATAATGGATTGGGGAATGAAAAATCGTTTGTCGCAGATAATCAAGCCTGACGGGAAGTGCCTGTTTATGCCGATTGACCATGGATATTTTCTTGGGCCAACGTCAAAGTTAGAAAAACCAGGAGAGACAATAAAGCCACTTCTTCCATACAGTGACGCACTATTTGTTACGCGCGGCGTGCTGCGGTCATGTGTCCCTCCTGACAACAGCATACCGATTATACTCAGGGTATCCGGTGGCACCAGTGTTATAGGAAAAGATTTGGCAAATGAAGGTATTACCACTTCTATAAAAGAGGCAATAAGGCTTAATGCCTCAGCAGTAGGACTGTCTGTTTTTATAGGCAGTGAATATGAGCGCCAAACATTGTTAAACCTATCAACACTTGTAAATGAGGCTGAAGAATACGGCATTCCGGTTATGGCAGTTACCGCAGTTGGCAAGGAGTTGGAAAAGAGGGATGCCCGCTACCTATCACTTTGCTGCCGCATTGCAGCAGAACTTGGCGCAAAGGTTGTGAAGACATACTGGTGTGAAAACTTTGATAAGGTTGTGAATAGCTGCCCTGTGCCGGTTGTTATAGCAGGCGGGCCAAAGACAGAGACAGACATGGAAGTATTGGAATTTGTCGCTGACGGCATGCAGAAAGGCGCAATAGGTGTCAATCTTGGCAGAAACATCTGGCAGAACGCCCATCCTGTGCCAATGATTAAGGCAATCCGCGCCATCATCCATGAAAACGCATCGGCAAAAGAGGCGAATAAGATTTTTGAGAGAGAGAAGAAAAAGAAGTAGGTTCACGCTGAAAAACATCCATCTGCTGCGTTGTCGCTGCGGCTTCTGCGCTCAACATACTACAAAAGTATGCCTTGCTTGAAGCCTTGCTCCGCCTTGCATCTGTGCGATTTTTGAGCGTGAACTTATGGAAAAATATTATCGTATCATCTCATGAATTTTGATTTGCACCATTTTATGTTATACTGCCTCATTAAAGGAGCAAATAAAATGTCAGAGACAATCACAATAAGACTATCTGAAAAATTGCAGCAAGAATTGAAGACAGTGGTAAGGCTGGAAAAGACTTCAAAGAGCGAAATTATCAGAGATGCTGTTACTCGTTACCTTGCTGTAAAAAGATTCAAGCGGTTAAGAAAGCAGGTTTTACCATTTGCTAAAAGAAAAGGGTTGCTGACAGACGAGGATGTTTTAAATGGTAGACGCTGAATTGAATACAATTTTTTGTGGTGACTGTCTTGACATCCTAAAAGACTTACCTCAAAACTCTGTTGATTTGGTAGTCACAAGCCCGCCCTACTTTCAACAACGAGAATACGGAGGCACGGGTATTGGAAACGAAAAGACCGTTGAAGAATACATAGAGAACTTAATGAGAGTTTTCAGGGAGTGTGTAAGAATAACAAAAAAAACCGGCTCAATTGTTTTCAACTTGGGCGACAAATACATTGACGGCAATTTACTTTTAGTCCCTTACAGATTTGCAATCGAAGTTCAAAAAGAAAAACAGGTAAAACTCATTAACGAATTGACTTGGGTTAAAATAAATCCCTCTCCAAAGCAAGACCCTAAAAAATTAGTTTCATCCAAAGAGCCGTTTTTCATCTATACAAAATCAAGTGATTATTACTTCAACAAAGACGCCTTTTTGGAATATAAAGACAAATATTTGAACGGCAGCAAAAAGGCGGCAGGCAATGATATAGGGAAAAAATACTTTGAGTTAATTGAAAAATCCAACTTGTCTCCTGCCGATAAAGTACAAGCTGGAAAAGAGTTGTTGGAAGTAATCAGAGAAGCAAAGGAAGGGAAAATTGAAAGTTTCCGAATGAAAATCAGAGGAATGCACGCTCTGCCATATGGTGGACAAGCGGGCGGCCGACTGACACAAATTGAAAACAAAGGATTTACAATAATAAAGATTCATGGTAACTCTATGCGGAAAGATATTATTGAATCAACCGTTGAAACAATCAAAGGTAATGTTCACCCTGCAGTTTATCCTGAGTTTGTGGTGCAAGAGTTGATAAAACTGCTGACCAAAGAAAACGATATAGTGCTTGACCCGTTTTTGGGATCCGGAACAACTGCAGTTGTTGCTAAACGACTCAAGAGAAATTATATCGGCATTGAAATTCATCCGGAATATATTGAGTATGCAAAGCAGCGGCTTGCGGAAATGCCATCCTATACGCTTGAATTATTTATATGAACCTAACGGAAATTTTAGATGAATCGCTTGCGCGGGCAATTACAGTTATACAATCCAAAAAGGAAATTGATTTTCCAGACAGTATAAGATCCGATGTTGATACTCTCATCAACAAAATTGACAAAAACAAATCTCTTGTATCCGCTTTAGTTACCTCTCTCGTAAAAAAAATTACCGACCCAAAACAAGATATTCGCTTGCATAGAACAGACTTCCGAGGCGGCTACTCTGCAAGAAGTTTAGATACTTCGGTTACCGCTCCATTTTTCAAAAAGTATTTCCCAAAATATGCAAATAAAGAATCAGCTTTCTTAACACTCGCAACAAGAGAAAAAATAAAATGGACAAAGAGGGACGGACAGAATTTAAAAATCAGAGACGCTCAAGTAAAGAAAAGTTTTTTGGCTCTCTTTGATGCGCTTGAAAACAGACAAATAAAACCCAAAGAATGTTTGATTTATATTTTTATCAAGCTGCATTTGCTTTCACAGCAACATCAAATGGTTTTTGATGAAACTATTGAATCGGCAGATTTTTCAGAGATACTCAACATCAATATGGTTCTCAAAATGTTAGAGAGACATTTTGGGAGCAAGTTGAGTTCACGGCTTCCCGTTATTGCAATCTATTCGGTTTATCAGCAGCTTTTCAAAGTTGTAAAAAGATATGAGGGAAAAAAGTTGGGACAACTTAATGTTCATACATCATCAGACAAACATGGATTTGGAGATATTGAGGTTTGGAACGCAGATGGAACTCCTTTTGAAATGGTTGAAATAAAACATAATATTCCCATCGATAGAAATTTAATTTTTGACCTTGTTAAAAAGTCACAAAATACAACTATTCAACGATATTACATCTTGACTACCTATAAAGAGAATTTCCCATCAAAAGACGAAGAAGAATACATCAGCAAATTTATTTTGAAAATCAAAAAAGATAGTGGATTAGAAATCATTGCCAATGGCATTTCCCCGAGTTTGAAATACTACCTGCGGTTTATTGATAATTACAAGAATTTTGTAAAAGCATACACCAATAATTTGATTGAGGATGCGAAAAACTCAACAGAGGTAAAAGAGTTTCATATTACAGAATGGCAGGAAATACTGAAAAAGCATCACTTGGAATAAAAACATCTTTAACTTCTTTACTATCAACTGTCCACTGTATTTATTATGCGAGTAGCAGTCTATTACAACAACAACGATATTCGGCTTGAAGAGAGGCCTGTTCCTAAAACATGCAACGGTGAACTCCTTGTCAAGGTCATTGCCAGCGGCATCTGCGGAAGCGATGTGATGGAGTGGTATCGCATTAAAAAGGCGCCGCTTGTTCTGGGGCATGAACTGAGCGGAGAGGTTGTTGAAGTTGGCCAAGGCGTATCCAAATTTAAAAAAGGGGACAGAGTTTTTGTTACGCATCATGTGCCATGCAATACTTGCCACTACTGTCTTATCGGTCATCACTCTGCATGCGATACGCTCAGAACCACGAACTTTGAGCCGGGTGGTTTTGCCGAATATATCCGCGTGCCGAGAATAAATGTTGACCGTGGCACATTTATATTGCCTGATGAAATATCTTATGAAGAAGGCACATTTATAGAGCCTCTTGCCTGCTGTTTTCGTGGGTTAAGGCTTTCCAATTTTAAGGCAGGACAGAGAGTCTTTGTTATTGGCAGCGGTATTTCAGGATTATTGCATATTCAACTTGCAAAGGCGCTTGGCGCAGGTAAAATTATTGCAACAGACATCAGTGAGTATAGGCTAAATGCTGCTAAGAAATTCGGCGCTGATGCCATCATAAATGCAAAACCTGTCCCTGCAGGCTTTAAGCAGGGAGAGGATGTGCCAAAAAAATTAAAAGATATAAACAATGGTTTTCTTGCAGATTTGGTTATCATCTGTACAACGGCAGAGAGTGCAATCCAGCAGGGTTTGCAGTCTGTTGACCGAGGCGGCACAGTCCTTTTCTTTGCGCCTGCGAACCCTGATATAAAAATTCCCCTCCCCCTCTGGGATATCTGGAGGAATGAGGTTACCTTAACCACATCCTATGCAGCAAGCCAGGCTGATATTGAGGCCACGATGGAGCTCATGGCAAACCGCAGGGTTAATGTAAAAGATATGATTACACATCGCCTACCCCTGAAAGAGACTGGTAAGGGTTTTCAGCTTGTTTCCAAGGCGCAGGAATCTATAAAAGTGATTATAGAACCGACAAAATAAAAACCATGGCAATTACTTTTTTTTCAGCAATCTCTGCCCCGCTAAGAGGGGTCTGAGGAGCCTGTTGACAAAGCCCTTATTTATACTAAAGTCTGTCATTCCTGCGAAGCTTGTCCCAGCATGTTTTAAGCAGGGAGCAGGAATCCATAACCTCTTGGTATTACAAGAACTGGATTCCCGCTAAACTTGTCCTCGCAGGTAGTAAGCGGGGAAACATGCGGGAATGACATCTGGCGGTATTTTGCGAGTTTGTCAACAGGCTCTGAGGACTTGATCTTAAACCCCGTAAGACCTTTGGTCTCTTATGGGGTAAACACCATTCCTCCCCAGCCTAAAAGCTCGGACGTCCTGGGTGTAACGGGGTGAAGATTTACTCTTGGGGAAAATATTGCTATAATTAAAACACTTTAGATGGGGTTTAGTCATGAAATCAAAAAGAACAATGAGATTAAGGTTTGTTTTACTCTCAGTCGCCACACTTCTCTTATTTATTTCCTCATCAGTTATCCATGCCCAAATGAGTACCTTCCGAAAGGAATTTATCAATAATTATATTACGAATAATTTTACGCAACAGGCTGAACTGGTCAAAAAAAATAAGGATATTATGCCTGATGAGATAAAATTTTTAGTAGCTGATGCCCTTGCTAAGGAAAAAACCTACGAACAAAAGATGTCCCTCCTCGGCATTGCCAGCTCAATGGCTGCTATGTATAGGTTCTGGCATAATGATGAGAAATATATTATTGAAGTAGAAACAGTCCTTCGTATGGAAGTGCAGAAGGAGAAAGAAAGACCCGCTGAGGTTGAAAAATGGAAGAAATATGAAAAATTTCTTGGCAACATTGTTTTAAAAGAACATGATGTGCAGATGGCTGCTGAAGGATTAACCCCAGTAATCTACCCCCACTGGCTTCATAGGATATGGTTTGAATGCAAGGTATGCCATGATGATATCTTTGTGATGAAACAGCGCGGCAATGACATTACTAAAGCTCGTGTCTTTGAAGGCAAGCAGTGCGGAGTCTGCCATAACGGAAAGATAGCCTTTGGAGCTCAGGGAGACTGCACCAAGTGCCACAATGCAGGAAAGTTAGAGGCAGAAAGCCTCTATGACATGACTAAAATAAGTCATAAGATGGTTAAGGAGGTGGCAACCCGCATTGGTGCAGAATGGAATCCAGAAAACCTCTCGAACGGAGTTGTTCCCCTGGATCGCTTTGGTTACATTAAATGGCTTGAGTTAAAAGAAAAAAAGGTCTTTAATCCTATAAATTCATTAAGTAAAGATGTCAAAGATGAAATCAGGGATAATCAGATATTTTTTGAATCTACCAGCCCTGTTGTAAATAATGTTCTCTTTGACCATAAGATTCATTCAACCTGGATTCAATGTTCCAGTTGTCATCCCTCAATTTTTATAGATAAACTCGGACAGAACAATATGAAAATGACTGATATGTCTGCTGGTAAATTCTGCGGCCATTGTCACGGAAAGGTTGCATTTACATTTGCTGATTGTTTGAGATGCCATACCCAGCCAAAGGGAGAAATACCAAAAGGTGCGTTGATCCATAAGCCGCAGTAGTAACCCCCCTCACCAAATTCCGATGTTTCGGGAAAAGATTTTAATGTAGGGGTTTACTATGCTACCTATTCCAATTTCGTTACTGCCTCCTCTATCCTCTTCAACCCCTCCTTTATATTTTCCATTGATGTAGCATAGGCCATGCGGATATGGCCTTCTCCACCAAATGCCTCTCCGGGAACTACCGCGACCTCAGCCTCTTCCAGAAGAAAGTCAGCGAAGTCTGCTGACGTGTTTATTATTTTTCCATTGAACCGTTTTTTTAAGAACCTTGAGATGTTTGGGAATACATAAAACGACCCTGGCGGAAGGAGACAGCGAATGCCTTTTATTGCATTTAATCCGTCCACTATAATCTTTCTCCTCTTATCAAACTCCGTAACCATCTTATCTACAGTATCCTGCGGTCCTTTTATGGCCTCCACTGCTGCCTTCTGGCTTATGGATGTTGGGTTTGATGTAGACTGGCTCTGGATATTAGTCATTGCCTTAATAAGCCCTTTCGGCCCCGCTGCATAGCCTATCCTCCAGCCTGTCATGGAGTATGTCTTGGACACGCCGTTTAAGACAATAGTTTGTCTTTTTACTTCTTCAGAAAACGAAGCTATTGAGACAAACGGATGATTATCATAGCAGAGTTTTTCGTATATCTCATCCGAGACAAGGAAGACGCCTTTTTTTACTGCGATATCCGCAATTTCCTTTAGTTCATCAGGTGTATATGCAGCGCCTGTCGGGTTAGACGGGCTATTTATCACAATTGCCTTTGTTGAGCCTGTAATTGCATCGCTGAATTCCTCAGGCGTTATCTTAAAACCATTATCTTCCCTTTCTTCTATAATTACAGGCTTGGCGCCTGATATTGCAACCATAACAGGATATGAAACCCAGTATGGCGCAGGTATAATGACCTCATCCCCTTTTTCAAAAAAGGCCAGCGAGAGGTTGAAAAAAGATTGTTTGCCTCCGCAGGATACGAGTATTTCTTCCCTCGTGTAGTTAAGGTTGTTATCCCTTTTAAACTTTTCTATGATTGCATCCTTTAGCTCATCAATTCCGCCTACGGCAGTATACTTTGTAAAGCCTGATTTTATTGCCTTTATTGCAGCCTCTTTTATATTGTCAGGCGTATCAAAGTCAGGCTCGCCTGCCCCAAAGTCAATAACATCCCATCCCTTTGCTTTCATTGACTTTG
Source organism: Deltaproteobacteria bacterium GWF2_42_12 (assembly GCA_001797665.1). Taxonomy (GTDB): domain Bacteria; phylum Desulfobacterota; class GWC2-55-46; order UBA9637; family UBA9637; genus UBA9637. The sequence goes on from MGQA01000054.1 coordinate 16,347, forward strand.
CCTTTGCAGTAATGGCAAGGGTTGCCGACTCCTTTACCTCATCCATGCGTTTTGCAAGCTTTATTTTATATTCACTCATTACCAAATCTCTCCCGTAGCATCTTCGCAACATTCGGCGGGACGAAACAATCTATTTTTCCGCCAAGACGGGCAATCTCTTTTATAAAACGCGAACTTAAGTATGAATAATCCCCGGCAGTCATCATAAATGCTGTTTCAATATCAGGGGCAAGCTTTCTGTTGGTAAGGGCCATTTGGAATTCATACTCAAAGTCTGATATGACCCGTAACCCCCTTAAGATGATATTGGCCTTTTTCTTGTGGATGTAATCTATCAGGAGGCAGTTAAAACTTTCAACCTTCACATTCTTATATTTCCTTGCTGTCTCTTTTACCATCCGTATTCTTTCATCCACAGTAAAGAGCGGCTCTTTTGTTGGGCTTTCTGCTATCGCAACTATAAGTCCGTCAAAAAGCCTCAGCCCCCTTTCTATAATATCAAGGTGGCCATTTGTTATCGGGTCAAACGTCCCTGGATATACTGCTATGTGTTTTTTCATGGGTTTCCTTTTGGATCAAGGCAACCGTGTTGCCGTTTTTACACCGACACGGTCACGCTTAGCGTGACACGGTCGGCTTGCTTCATAATTCTATAGAACGATACTACTGTATCACCATATTTTCTTCTGTCAAACAACTCGATTCCTTTCACCTCGCCATCCCATACCATACGCTTTGAAGACTCTGCAACGACAATTCCGTTTTTTGCAAGGAGTTCTTTCTCTCCGATTAGGTTCAATGTAATGCCCATCAGGGATGTATCGTAAGGAGGGTCAATAATTATCAGTTCAAACTGCTCTCTTTTCTTACTCAAAAGATTTAGCGAGGCCTTAACATCCCTTGTAATGATAACGGCCTTTTTTGTAAAGCCGCACAACTCCAAATTCTTCTTTATAACCTTGACTGCCTGTGGGTCGCTGTCTATGAATGTTGCGCTCTTTGCGCCTCTGCTCAAAGCCTCTAAGCCCATAGCGCCTGTTCCAGCAAACAGGTCCAATACATGCATCAACTCAAAATGCAGCGGCAATATATTAAAGATTGACTCTCGCACCCTGTCTGTTGTGGGCCGTATGGATGAAGTTCTAAAAGAGGCAAGCCTTCTGCCTTTAGCAGTTCCTCCTATTATACGCATTGTAATTCAGATTATAGGCTATTGGCGATGGGCTACAGGTTTTTCCCATTGCCAATAGCCTATTTTTAGGTATGCCTTACAGGTATACCCATTATTTTCACAGATATTAAACGGTTTCTCGGGCCGTCGAATTCTGAGAAATATATTGCCTGCCACTGGCCAAGGGCCATCCTCCCCCTGTTTATAGGAACGGTAACACTGTTGCCAACCATGAGAGATTTAAAGTGCGCATCAGCATTTCTGCCGAAATCTCCTTTATTATGCCGGTAAGCCGGCTTATTGGGAATGGTCTCATTTAAAAAATCATGAAGGTCTTTTGCCAGCTCAGGGTCTGCATTGTTCAGATGAACGCTTGCGGTTGTATGGCCGGTAAATATAGTAGCAGTTCCTTCATATACGCCGCTTTCACTAATTATAGCCTCTACCATGCCGGTAATATTTATATCCTCGCACTTCTGCGTAGTCTGTAGCCTTATTGCGTCGTTAAAGACCTTCATGTAGCCTCCTTGTTTAAATACAGGTTAAGGTTGAGGTTACGGTTAAGAAAAACTTTGTCTTCCTCGGCCTGAACCTTAATCTGCTTTATAATAGCTGTGGCAATATATCCCCTGCTTTTCCCAAACAAGTTTCATCTACGCTTGCTGAAAGCGGGGTTCTTTCGATATTAACTTCTACAACAAATGCGCCTTCGTCTTTTGCCCTTAATGCTAATGAGGCAGCAGGCTGCACTACGCCTGATGTGCCTACCACAAACATGAACTCACATTTATCAATTGCAGCAACGGCCTTCATTAAATTATTATCCTCCAACATCTCGCCAAACCAGACAACAGCTGGCCGTAAAAGCCCTCCGCACGAACAATATGGCAGTATTCTAATAGGCGCTTCTCTATTCTCGCTAACCCTGCCACAGGAAAGGCACTTTACGCGCCATATATTGCCGTGAAGCTCTATAACATTTTTACTTCCAGCAAGCTGATGAAGGCCATCCACATTCTGAGTAATAAGCGTGAATTCCTTAACCCTTTTTTCTATCTCTGCTATAGCTATATGTGCAGGGTTTGGCTTGATTGTAGATAGTGTTCTCCTTCGCCAATCGTACCATTCCCATACGAGTTTAGGGTTACTTTTAAATGCCTCAGGTGTTGCGAGGTCTTCTGGCCTAAAATTCTTCCAGAGTCCATTGTTGCCACGAAACGTCGGAACTCCGCTCTCTGCTGATATCCCTGCGCCAGTTAATACTGTAACAGCTTTAGAATTATGTAACCGCTCCTTTATATCACTAAGGTTATACGTTATATTTTGCATATTATGTTGCTTTAAATCAACAAATTTGATTGACCCAAAAATAGACATTGTTTTTTGGGGATTGATTAAAATATCGAAGGGCACTAAAGAGTTTAATGAGTATATTGGAAAGTTATTGTTTTGTCAACCGAGCAGTTGACAATTTATATTTAAGGGTATATTATCTTGCTAAACAAATGAGGTGTCATAAGTAAGTAGGTCTGGACAGAAGCTTGACTCTTTCCTAATTTCAGAGAGGAGGTCTGCCTGTGCTGATAAAATGCTGGGGTGCAAGGGGGTCAATACCTGTTTCTGGCAAGGAATATGTTAAATATGGTGGCGATACTACATGCATAGAACTCCGAACAAAGGATAATGACCTCATCATAATAGATGCAGGTTCAGGCATCAGAAGACTCGGCAACAACCTCATTAAAGAGGGTAGAAAAGACATTAATATTATTTTTACGCACGCCCACTGGGACCATATCCTTGGTTTTCCCTACTTTAAACCGCTTTATTTAAAAGGCACTAACATAACAATGCTGGGTTCTCCAATAGCCCAGGAATCAATAAGACATATTATTTCCAAAACAATGCAGGCTCCGAATTTTCCTGTGAGATACGAAGATATGAGGGCGGAAATTTCGTACATAGGCGCATGCCCTGACTGGTTTAGAATAGAGGGAATCTCTATAACCCCTATTCGTCTCAGTCATCCGAATCAGGGCATGGGTTATAAATTTATTGAAAACAATAAAAGTTTTGTCTTCCTTACTGACAATGAGCTTACCTATATGCATCCTGGCGGACTTAAGTATGAGGATTATGTTGAGTTTTCAAATGGCGCCGACCTCTTGATACATGATTCTGAGTATCTGCCAGAAGAGTATCGTAAATTGACAAAGACATGGGGACATTCTACTTACCTTGACGCCCTGAAACTTGCAATAGAGGCAGGCGTGAAAAGGTTTGGACTGTTTCACCATAATCAGGAAAGGACTGATAAGCAGATTGATGCGATGGTTAAAGACTGCAGAAGGATACTAAAGGAGAAGCGTGTGAAAATGGAATGTTTTGCAGTTGCTGAAGATATGGAACTGGAAGTGTAATGAAAATAAAACAGCGAATTAGAGAATCAGCGGCTTAGCGAATTAGATTTTTCTAATTCACCAATCTCTAATCCGCTAATCAGCTTTTAAAAGGAGGTGCTTTATGTTAGCAGAATTTAGCATTATACCGATTGGTATTGGTGAAAGTATGGGCGATCAGATTGCAAAGGTCGTAAAGATTGTTGATGAGAGTGGACTTCCCTACAAGGCAAATCCAATGGGCACAGTAGTTGAGGGCAACTGGGACGATGTAATGCCTATTATAAAAAAATGTCACCAAGAGGTTATCAAAAGCTCTCCAAGGGTTATTACCTCCGTATCTATTGACGACAGACCAGGCAAGCCAAACCGCATCGTAGAAAAGATTAGATCAGTTGAAAAGAGACTGGGCAAAGAGGTTAAAAAGTGAATTAGAAAATTAGAGATTAGTTTTACCCCGTTAGAGAACTTTATTCTCTAACGGGGTTTACTAATTCGCTAATCTCTAATCAACTAATCCACTCAATAAATTTGGCAGCGGAAACAATAGTTAAAATCGACGGCTCGTATGGTGAGGGCGGCGGGCAGATATTTAGGACGAGTCTTGCCCTTTCTGCAATTTTAAAAAGACCTCTTGAGATTTTCAATATCAGGGTCGGACGCAGGGAGCCTGGCTTAAAGCCTCAGCACCTGATGAGCGCCAACGCAACAGCGGCAGTAACAGGCGGAAGGCTTGAGGGCGCGGCGCTTAACTCTCAAGCGCTGAATTTTTTTCCAGGCTATATTGTCAGTGGTAGATATAATTTTGACGTTGCAAGTATTAAGGCAAGCGCTGGCGCAACAGGTCTAATTTTTCAAACTATAGTTCCGGTATTATCTTTTGCAGATGGTTCGTCGGATATTAGCATCACAGGCGGCACTCATGTAGCGTGGAGTCCGCCAGCTGATTATCTGCGAGAGGTATTTATTCCAGTTGTTTCAAAAACAGGGCTTGATATAAATATAACTGTTTTAAAATATGGGTTCTATCCTATTGGCGGCGGTAAGGTAGATATAAAAGTAAAGCCTTGTTCAAAGCCATTAAATCCGATTCGTTTTTTTGAAAGGGGAAATATAAAGAGGGTTTCAATTATGTCTGCAGTGGCCAATCTTCCTTTGTCAATTGCAGAGAGGCAGAGAGACAGGGCGGTAAAGACATTGCAACTTGCAAATTGCAAAGTGCAAAGTGAGATAAAAGAAGTCCCTTCCAGCGGAAAGGGAACATTTCTTTTTATCTTGGCGGAGTTTGAAAATATAAATGCTGGTTTCATTGGTCTTGGCGCTATAGGAAAAAGGGCAGAGACAGTTGCAGATGAGGCTGTAGATGAATTTATGCAATATTGGAGGGGGGATGGGGCTTTAGACCCACACTTAGCAGATCAAATAGTTTTATACATGGCCTTGGCAAAAGGCAACTCTTCCTTTACAACAACAAGAATAACAAACCATCTCCTGACAAATATCTGGGTAATTGAAAAGTTCTTGCCTGTTAAATTCGAAGTTAAGGGAAATATCGGAGAAGAAGGGATAGTGTTGGTTAGCGGCATAGGGCTAAGCAGGTAGATGCGGCATTTAATTGAATACAGGTGTTACAAATCAAATTCCAATGTCCAGATTTCAAATCACAAATAAATTCCAATTACTCAATGTTTCAATAACCAAGTTACATTTCACTATTGATTTTTGTTTGGTTATTGGCGCTTGGCACGCTTAGCGTGGTGGGTTTTGGTTGTTAACATATGCTGGATATGCTTCAAGACCTTATCTTAACTTTTATTCCGCTTTTTGTGGCATTTGATACTATCGGGCTTGTGCCGATTTTTATTTCCCTGACAAGAGGCATGGACGCACAATCGCGAGGCAGGATTCTTCGCCATTCCGTAATTACTGCAACAGCCATAACCCTTGTTTTCCTTATAATTGGTAAAGGAATTTTTGTTATTCTTGGAATAGATATACCTGATTTTCAGATAGCAGGCGGGCTCATACTCTTGGTTATAGCGATAACAGATATTGTCCAGACAAGCAAGGGATGTATGGAAACGCTTGTTTCGCCAACAGTTGGCGTAGTTCCTATTGGCACGCCTATTATTGCAGGTCCTGCGGTATTGACTACACTTATTATGCTAAATGACATCTACGGTTTTTCCGCAACTGTTTTATCTCTTATGGTTAATCTTGCAATCATTTGGTTTGTCTTCTCACGTGCAGATGTTGTGCTTAAGTTTCTCGGCGAAGGAGGGTCGCGCGCCACATCAAAAGTGGTATCCCTTCTACTTGCAGCTATTGCTGTGATGATGATAAGAAAAGGCATTGAAGGGTTTCTTGGATAAGATATGGAAGACCATTTAAAACTTTTATTTCCGCCTGAGGAAATCCATCTGGCTGTGACAAGGCTTGCAAACGAGATAAGGAGGGATTTTGCTGGTAAAATGCCGCTTTTCATAGGCATACTGAAAGGCTCTTTTATTTTTTTGTCTGATTTGGTAAGGGCATCGAAGATACCACTTGAAATAGATTTTATAAGGGCTATAAGTTATGGCAGCAGGCATGTTAGCTCTGGCGATGTGCGCATAACAAAGGATATAGAGACCGATATCACAAACAGGCATGTAATACTTGTGGAAGATATTGTTGACACTGGTCTTACATTAAATGTTATTGTTGAGCGCATGAAGGCGAAGAACCCAGCTGACCTAAAGATTTGCGCGCTTGTTGAAAAACACATCAGAAGGGAGATGCCTGTCAAAATAGATTATCTCGGATTAAGCGCAAAGGATGGTTTTCTTGTTGGCTATGGCCTTGATTACAATGAAAAATATAGATATCTTCCAGGGATATATATCATAGAAAAACAGGTATGACTATTGGTGAATTGGGGGAGTTTTTAAAACCTACACCTCGGAAATTAGTTATTTTCGCCATTCTTGTTGGCATCGAGTATTTATTTGCCGCCTACTGTCAGGATTTGGTTCAATGGTTGCCACTGTCCTGTCCGCCCAGGGCGCATATATTTCTTCAACATTTCGGTTATTTCGGTTACATTGCTTTTTATGTATTGTCCTGTTTGCTCGTCTATATTAGCCACCTGATGTGGTTGGACCGTATATAAATATTCAGTATCTTTGAGGATTAACAGTGGGCCTTCCTTCCTTTATCCAGGCATTATTAAGACCATATTCGCATCCTGATGCGCCACAGAATATAGAGCTCAGGCAAACCCACATATCCTATCTCATCTTTACGCCAAAATTTGTCTATAAAATAAAAAAGCCAGTGGATTTCGGCTTTCTCGATTTTACGACTCTTGAAAAGCGAAAGTTTTTCTGCGAGCAGGAGGTTAAATTAAACAAAAGACTCTGCCCTGATATGTATCTTGACGTTGTTGAGATAATAGAAAAAGAGGGTGTTATAAAGCTTGCCCCTGTGGGTTTTAAACAGGGGATTGAGGGCGATGGCAAAATAGTAGAATACGCAGTAAAGATGAAAAGGCTGCCGTCAGAAAAAATGATGGATATTATGATGAAAAGCGGCGCTGTTACTGGTGAAATGATTGAAAGGATAGCAAAGAGCACGGCAGAATTTCACAAAAAGGCAGACACAAGCCCGCATATAGCAGAATTTGGCAAGCTTTCTTTGATTAAACAGAATACAGATGAAAATTTTTCCCAGACCCTTCCGTTTATCGGTAAGACAATCAGCCGGGAAAGATACGATAGGATAAAGAGTTATGTAAAAAATTTTTTCGATGAGCACAGCAAGACCTTTGAAAAGAGGATTGCGCGAGGTTTTATCAAAGATTGTCACGGAGACATGCACTCAGAGGACATCTGCATAGCAAATGGCATTTACATCTTTGACTGCATTGAGTTTAATGAAAGGTTTAGATATTCGGATACAGTCTCTGATATTGCATTCCTCGTAATGGATTTAGATTTCTATAATTGCCATAATCTTTCAAAAAGATTTGTTGATGCCTACATAAAGGCGTCTAAAGATATCGGTGTTCTTGAACTTCTTAATTTCTACAAATGCTACAGGGCGTATGTCCGGGGAAAGGTTGGGGGATTTAAATCTGAGCAAAAGGAAGTTCCAGAAAAAGAAAGAGAACACGCAATCATAAAAGCCAAAAGATATTTCTATCTCGCAGACCTTTATGCGAGCGGAGGTTTCAGGCCAACTCTTTTGGTCATATGCGGGCTTACAGGAACAGGCAAGACAACCCTTGCTCGGGCATTTGCAGAAGAAACAGGATTCAAGGTAATATCATCAGATGTCGTGAGAAAAGAACTGTCTGGTATAAAACCAACCGAACATAGATACGAAGAATTTGAAAAGGGAATCTATACAAGGGATTTTACTGTCCAGACCTACGAAGAAATGATGAGAAGGGGAGAAGGTCTTTTAAAAGATGGGATTTCAGTGATTCTTGATGCCACATTTATTGCCTCCAGGTTCAGGCAGATGGCAATAAAACTGGCAAAAGATACCGATGCGAATCTTTATTTTGTGGAATGCGTTCTGGATGACGCCATTGTCAAAAAAAGGCTTGATGAGCGGATGAAAAAAGAAGGCATACCATCCGATGGGAGGTGGGGGGTGTATCTAAAACAGAAAGAACAGTATGAACCACCCACACTCCCCTCCCTTGAGGGAGGGGGCAAGGGGAAGGGTGAAAGGTATTTTCAGATAGACACCTCCGGTAATGTTGATGAATTAAAAAACATTGTGTTGGATAAGATGTTTGGGTAAATTAGAGGCAATACTTAAGGACTCTCTGAAAAACTACCGAACTTGTCATTGCGAGCAAAGCGAAGCAATCTCGTTTTTATATAAATCAATATGTTAAAGATTGCGGAGCCTGTTCCGAGCAAAGTGAGGAATCTCCGAGTTTGCTTCGGCTTTGCCTCGCAACCGCAAAAATCGCTCCTCGCAATGACATTCTAATGGTTTTTCAGAGATTCCTTAACCGAAAATGCATTTGGTTTTTATTTTATGGAGCCTTCGTGACCAAAGAAACCTTAAAAGAAAAACTCAGCTCACTTGTCCAAAAGTTTGAAAAGGACAAGCAGCACTATCTCTCCAAAGATTATATTGAGGCACAGGTAAGACAGGACTTCATTGACCCGTTCTTTGAGGCGCTTGGCTGGGATATAGAAAATAAAAAGGGTCTCTCGCCTTTCGAACGAGAGGTAATAGTTGAAAAAGGCGAAACCACAGGAAGGCCCGATTATAATTTCCGCATAGCAGGCTCTACCAAATTCTTTATTGAGGCAAAGGCGCCCTCTGTAGCCCTTGATAATGTTAATCACATACTTCAGGCAAAGACATACGCTTGGTCAACCAAAGAGGTCTATTTTGTCCTACTCACCGACTTTGAAGAATTCAAGCTCTTTGACGCTTCTTTAAAACCAAATCCCAAATACCCCAATGAAGGACTCATCTTCGATTTCAAGTATGCCGATTATCTCAAAAACATAGACAAGCTCTATCAACTTTCAAAAGAGGAGGTTGAAAAAGGCTCTCTTGAAAGGCTTCTGCCACGGGATGTTAAGAGCAAACGGCTCCGAATCCCTGTTGACAGGGCATTCCTTGAAGACATGACCTCATGGAGGGAAGAACTCGCAAAGGACATTTTTAGGAGAAATAGTGATATGGAGCAAGCCGACCGTGTCGGCGTTCACGCTAAGCGTGACGTAAAAACACACGGCAACATGGTTGCCTCGGTCCAAAAATTGGATGTGCGGATTTTAAATGAGGTGGTTCAAAAACTCCTTGACCGCATCATCTTCATCCGCATTGCAGAGGATAGAAGGATAAGAGATGCCAATGAGTTGAAAGAGATTGTTGACCTATGGAGGCATGAAGGAAAGAGAAAGCCCATCCTCACCCATCTCAAAGACCTGTTTAATGAGGTCAATGCAGACCTAAACGGCGACATATTCAAACCCCATGCCTGCGAAACAATAGATGTTGATTCAAATCTTTTGGCAGAAATTATTGAAAACCTCTATTTTCCAAAATGCAGATACAGGTTTGATGTCATAGGCGTGGAACTGCTCGGCAGCATCTATGAGCGGTATCTCGGAAGCACAATCAGGGTAACGCCGCAGAGGGTTAAAGTTGAAGAAAAGCCTGAGGTCCGAAAGGCAGGCGGCGTTTATTACACGCCGAAATATATTGTTGACTATATCGTAAAAAATACAGTCGGAAAGCTCATCGAAGGCAAGACGCCGAAACAGATTGAAAAAATCAAAATCCTTGACCCTGCGTGCGGCTCAGGCTCGTTTCTT
>MGQA01000055.1:0-31974 GCA_001797665.1 Deltaproteobacteria bacterium GWF2_42_12
GTATTCTCGAAATTTTTTAATTTGACTCATAGATAGGCATTGATGATTAAAACTTGTGCATATACTGGAATAATTTCATTGCGCATGCTGCAAAATAGCTGAAAATTCAAGGGTGTGAGAATTTGGCATTATAGTTGCAATAATAGCCAATAATAGCATTTAAGTAAGACAGGCGTATCACCCGTGATAAAGACAATTACTAATGAGTTCATAATAGTAACAACATGGCCAAAGATAAATCTGTCATGCCCCTCCCCCTGTCCCCCTCTGTGAGGGGGACAGGGGGAGGGGCATCCGGTGTCTTTGCAATACTGGCTAAAACATAAAGCCTGCCCCCGAATGTCTATATCGGGGGACGCTGGATTCCCGTCCCCGATAAAAGCATTCGAGGACAAGCTTAAAGATTGCGGGAATGACAACGTATGGGATTTTGGTTCAATTGAGTCTATTTAAAATATGCATAATTATGGACTCCCTTATAAGTAGAAGACTAAATTTGGTGTGAGGGTTTACATCTGGTTTCAAAAAAATGAATCAAAGGAGGATAAAAAGAATGAAGAAGATGTTTGTAACATTAGCAGTTGCAGTAACAGCAACAGTTGTATTGGGGGTGACACCGTTTTTACGGGCAGCGGAATTGGCTGATATCATAAAGGATGTAAAGGCAAATGGGTTTGTTTCCACAGCGTATAATTACAATTTTAATGACCCTGACTCAAGAAGGATAAACTTTCGTCCGTTTAATGAGAATGACGATAGTTTTAACCTGGATGTGGCAGAGTTGGTATTTCAGAAGGATGCGGCTAAAGAAGGAGACATTGGATTCAGGACAGACATTATGTATGGTTACACAATCCCTAAGGCAATACGCTCTTCATGGCCTGGTGTAGCCCCGAGCGCAGATGATGATGTTGATATCCAACAGGCTTATGTGCGCTATGTAGCGCCTGTGGGAAATGGACTTGCCCTTGACCTCGGAAAGTTTATTACAGAAATGGGGGCAGAGGTGATAGAAGGATATGATGCATGGAACTACAACTACTCGCGTTCCCTTCTTTTTTATTACACCATTCCATTTACCCACACTGGACTTAGAGGAACCTATAAATTTAACGATAAGGTCAGCCTGATAGGGCAGATTGTCAACGGCTGGGATAATGTTGCTGACAACAACAATGGGAAGACCCTTTGCGCCCATTTGATGTTGACGCCAATGGCCAATACGACACTGAGTCTCAAACTTATAACAGGTCCTGAACAAACAAATAATACCGACAATATCAGAGATGTCTATAATATAAATCTGACTACAAATCCCATTGATAAATTAACATTTAATCTTGACCTTGTATTTGGAGCAGAAGAGAGCGACCCAAATAATATCGTAAATCCAAATACAGATAGCGAATGGTCAGGGGTTGCAGGAATTGTCAGGTATGCGGCAAGCGAGAGATATGCTATCAATGTCAGGGCAGAGATATTTGAAGATGGAGATGGGGCAAGAACAGGCACGCAACAGGATATGTGGGAGGTTACTGTTACGCCAGAATTTACCATTAAAAAGAATTTAGTTGTGAGACCAGAGTATCGTCATGATGCGTCGGATAAAAAGGTATTTGATAAAGGCGATAAAACAGCGGACAAAAAGACACAGGATACCGTAGCAATCAATGTATTCTTCTATTTCTGATTAAAAGAGGTAAGGAGGTTACCGAAATGAAAAAGATAGAGGCAATAATCAAACCATTTAAGCTTGATGAAGTGAAAAAGGCATTAAATGATATCCATATAGAGGGTATGACCGTAATTGAAGTAAAGGGGTTCGGAAGGCAGAAGGGACATACAGAGTTATACAGGGGCGCAGAATACACCGTTGATTTTCTGCCAAAGGTAAAGATAGAGGTCGTGACAACAGAGGAAATGGCAGTAAAGGTTGTTGATGTGATTCAGAGCGCCGCAAAGACAGGCAAGATTGGGGATGGCAAGATATTTGTTTCATCTGTTGAAGAGACAGTGAGGATAAGGACAGGAGAGAGGGGCAAAGAGGCGCTCTAAAGAGGTTGAGATGTTTAGCCTTGATGCTCACAATTTAAGAAATGATGGAGGTATAAAGTATGAAAAGAATAGGATTGGCAATAATATTAGCTATACTGGTTGGATTTGGTCTTCTATCCTCTACTATGGCAGAAGAGATTGCACAGCCTGAGCAGACAACTGAATTAGCAGAGGCTGCGCCGCAGACTGCCCCTGCTCAAGCCAAGATTGATACAGGTGATACTGCATGGGTGCTTATTTCAACGGCTCTTGTTATGCTTATGACGCCCGGCTTGGCCCTTTTCTACGGCGGCATGGTGAGAAGAAAGAATGTCCTCGGCACAGTCATGCACAGTTTTATCATAGTTGCCATTATCAGCGTTCAGTGGGTTCTGTGGGGATATACACTCGCATTCGGGCCTGATAAAGGCGGCATTATCGGCGGGCTTGAGTGGCTGGGGCTTAACGGTGTTGGACTTGAGCCTAACACCGATTATGCAGCCACTATCCCTCATCAGGCATTCATGATATTTCAGATGATGTTTGCGGTAATTACTCCAGCTCTGATAACAGGCGCATTTGCGGAGAGGATGAAATTTTCAACCTTCTTTGTGTTTACCATACTTTGGGCAACGCTTGTCTATGACCCCATATGCCACTGGGTATGGGCAGTGGGCGGATGGATTAGAAATCTCGGCGCATTGGATTTTGCAGGCGGTACTGTAGTCCATATATCATCGGGTGTGTCAGCCCTTGCCGCTGCCCTTGTTATCGGAAAGCGGAAAGGCTATATGACTGAGATTATGGCTCCGCATAATCTGCCGATGACGGTACTGGGCGCAGCTCTGCTTTGGTTTGGGTGGTTTGGGTTTAATGCAGGAAGCGCTGTTGCATCAGGCGGCCTTGCTACAAGTGCATTTGTTGTAACCAATACTGCAACCGCTGCAGCAGCTTTGGCCTGGATATTTGCTGAATGGATACAGAGGGGTAAACCTACGGTGCTCGGCGCCGCATCTGGCGCGGTAGCAGGGCTTGTGGCAATTACGCCCGCATCGGGTTTTGTCGGTCCCATGTCATCCATTGTAATTGGTTTCGGTGGCGGAATATTATGCTACATGGCTGTATCTTTAATTAAGCCTTTACTCGGCTATGATGATTCCCTTGATGCCTTTGGCGTGCATGGTGTTGGCGGCACATGGGGCGCTCTGGCAACAGGGCTTTTTGCAACAACAGCAATAAACTCAGCAGGCGCTGACGGTTTATTCTTTGGCAATCCAGCGTTGCTTGGAAAGCAGATTGTTGCTGTGCTTGCAACCATGATTTATGCGTTTGTAGTAACGCTGATTCTCCTCAAGGTTCTTGATTGGGTAATGGGGCTGAGGGTTTCACAAGAAGAAGAGACAGAAGGTCTTGACCTTACCCAGCACGGAGAAAGCGGGTATAGTTCGTAGTTAGCGTGCTTCATGTCCTTTGCCTGTGATCGTCCTCCCCCTGTCCCCCTCCAGAGGGGGATAAAGGGGGAGGATGCACACGTTTCATTGGCACGACTCACGGTTTTAACTGATACATCGCGGTATCTTTTAATTAATATAAGGCATATAAGGCAAAGACGCCTTCAATATTAAACAGTTTAAACGGTTTAAACAGTTTAAGCAGTTTAAGAAGAAGGCGTCTTTATTTTAAGGGAGAGAGAAGAATGGGAGTTATAAACGATGATATTTCGAGACGAAAATTTTTAAGCAGCGCATTTATGGCATTGGGTCTTGGTTTCGGCCTCGGTGCGCTTGGGCTGAGATTTCTGCAGTTTTTAAGCCCTAAGGTAACGGTGGATAGATTTGAAGAGATACTGGTTGGTTCTATAAGCGATATACAAGACAGTGATATAACCCCTATGGAGATCGGAAATGTGAGGATATTTCTTTTAAAGACAGATACAGGCCTTATGGCATTTTCAAGGAAATGCACTGACCTCGGCTGTCTTGTTAATTGGGATAAGGCCAGACAGGAGTTCATCTGCCCATGTCATCAAGGTGTATATAACAGGAATGGTAAAAACATTGCAGGACCACCACCAAGACCTCTGGACAGGTTTCAGGTAGTTCAGAAGGGTGAAAATATTTATGTGAAGGTAAGGGTGGCATGAAGACAGAAGATGAGGTTAAGAAGTTAAGAGGTTAAAAGATTTTTTCACAATTTCACAGCTTCTCAAGTTCTAAACTTCATTTCTTCATATTTTCTCGTTACCAAGCTGTGCTTGGTAACGCAATTGTTTATGAAGCTCCGGCTTCATAGAAAAAAGCTGGAGCTTTTTAGGCATTGGCATTCCCAAGCTGGAGCTTGGGAACGAGAGGTTTTAAAACGTTTTTATTAAACGGAGGAAACAGCATGGAAACAACTATTGAAGAGATAAAAGAAAAACCCTTAAAAGATAGGATTATTGACTTCATCCAGAAAGATGTGCCAGACCATCTGGATAGTTTTTCCTATTGTATGGGTGCAACTCCCCTTATTTTTTTTCTGGTAGCAGCAATTACAGGCGTTCTTATGACCTTTTATTATATTCCATATTCGGAAAAGGCGTATGAAAGTGTAAAGGCGATAACCAGCGAGATATATCTCGGCTGGTTCATACGGGGACTGCATAAGGTATCTATCAATCTTATGATATTTACCCTCTTTCTCCACGTTGTCAGGGTTTTTATAACAAGGGCGTATAAAACACCAGGGGAGTTAAAATGGTTTTTTGGCGTAGGGCTATTTTTCACAACCCTTGCCATGGGTTTCACCGGGTACTCACTTGTCTATGACCAGGTGTCATATTGGGGGATGACGGTTGTTATGAATATGATAGCAGAGATACCTATTATAGGTTCTCCACTGGCATATCTTTTACGAGGCGGCAGCGAGGTATCAGAGATTACACTTCTGCGCCTCTATGACCTTCATACTAAACTATTGCCGCTGCTTCTGGTGCTTCTTATAGGTGGACATATAGTCACAATAACGGTTCTTGGTTTTGCAAAGATAGAAGGCAGGGAAGGGACGCACCCATTCTATCCTGACCATGCTATGAAGGTTGGACTCATTGCCATAGGTCTCCTCATTTTAATGGTAAATATCGTTACGATTTTTCCACCAACCATTGGACCAATGGCAGATCCATTGGAGGTTGCATCAAATGTAGCGCCTCCATGGTATTTTTCTGCTGTATATAAATGGATTACCATAGCTCCACGACAACCAGCATTGTTTGGCATACTCATATTTTCCATTGTGTTCCTCTCTTATCCGTTTATAGATAGATTTCTGACTGAAAGGGGATTTAATATGGAAAGGATAAATATAGTCTTTGGCGCAGTAGCAGTCTTAGCATTTGCTGCACTGACACTATGGAATGCCCTTTAATAGGAGAATAGATATAAGAAGTAGGTTGGGCTTCCAGCCCGAAATCAGATGTGGAGGGCGGAACGCTCTGCCTCCTTGCGTTTTGAATCATGCAACTTATTTATAATAGGGGGTTATATGCAGACAAAGAATTTTAATCTTATGAAATATTTTATCGGGGCATTGAGCCTCATCCTTTTTATATCCCTTACCATAGTTGGTTATGTAGAGGTAAAGGCATCTAAAGAAGAAGTGCCAAGACCATATATTACACAGAAGACAAAGAAATGCCTCGACTGTCATATTGACAAAGGATTAACAAAAGGCGCAATAAGGGACTGGAAATTATCAAGACATGCTGAAAAGGGTATTGGTTGCAATGAGTGCCACATTCCTGTAAAAGGGACGCCTGAACGGATAATAAAGATGGCAACTGTATGTGAAAATAAAGAGGTGAGGCGTGAGGTGTCATCAACAAACTGCAAACAGTGTCATGAGGAAAAAGTCAAGGAGTTTGCAGCAGGCAAGCATTCAAAGGCATGGCTTGCAATGGAGGCGATGCCAACAACAAAAAATCAGCCTCACCAAATAATAGCAGGTGAAAAGGGATGCGGTGGATGCCATAAGATAGGTAGGGACGAAGGGCAGTGCGATTCATGCCATACAAGACACAGGTTTTCTGCAACAGAGGCAAGGAAGCCAGAGGCATGTGCAACCTGCCACATGGGTTTCGACCATCCTCAGTGGGAGATGTACTCAACGAGCAAGCACGGTGCAATCTATGCGACCGAAGGCGATAAGTGGGATTTTTCAAAGAAGATAAAGGACTGGTATAAAGAACCTTTGGTGGCATCTTATAAGACGCCGCGGGCCCCTGTATGCGTAACATGCCATATGCAGGAAGGAGACCATGGAGTTATGACATCATGGGGATTCCTTGCCTTGAGACTGCATGAAGATGATAAAGAATGGATGGGATACAGGGCAAAGATAATGCAGGGCCTTGGAGTTACATTGTCTACTGATGAAGGTAGGCGTAGAATAAATGAGATAGTGGTTTCGGCGGATGTAGTAAGACTGAATAAAGAAGACTGGCAGAAGGAAAGAGATAAGATGATAAAGACATGCAGCCAATGTCATGGAGAGAGTTGGGCGAAGGATGAACTTAAAAAAGTAGATGGTATCATAAAAGAGTCTGACAAACTTATGGCAGAGGCAGTGGATATTGTTAATGGACTTTATAAAGATAAATTGCTGCCTAAGCCGAAGGACTATCCAGCCCATGCAGACCTCCTTAGATTTTACGAGGTTCAGTCAGAGATAGAGCAGAAGCTCTATGTCATGTTCCTTGAACACAGGATGAGGGCATTCCAGGGCGCATTCCATGCAAACCCTGATTATATGCACTGGTATGGCTGGGCTGAGATGAAGCGGGACCTTGCTGAAATAAGGGAGGAGGCAAGAAAACTGCGTAAAGAACATAGAGAGAAGGCAATGTAGTGTTATAGAGAATGAGTAACCAATAAAAGATACGAAGGGGTATCAGCCTAAGGCAAGGGCGCCTGGAACAAAATGAGGCGCCCTTTTTATTTACAAAAATGTTCTAAAAAAGGAGGTTTTGTGCAAACAAAAGATTTTAACATTATGAAATATTTTATCGGCGCATTGAGCCTCATCCTTTTTATAGCCCTCACAATAGTCGGCTATGTGGAGGTAAAGGCAGGCAAAGAAGGAGTAAGGCCATACATATCTTCTGTTAATAAAAAATGCGTTGACTGCCATGTGAAAAAGGGGATTGGAGAGGGGCAGATAAATGAGTGGAAACATAGCCGTCATGCTGAGAAGGGGATAGGCTGCATTGAATGTCATAAGGCAGATGAGAAGGAAATGGATGCATACAAACACGAAGGTTTTATAGTCGCCACAGTTGTCTCCCCGAAGGATTGTGGTAAATGCCATGAGGATGAGACTAAGGAATTTACTGAATCTCACCACGCTGATGCGGCAAAATTTATTGGCTCTCTGGACAATATCCTCGGCAATATTGTTGAAGGTCCGGCTGCTGCCAATTCAGGATGCAGGCAGTGTCATGGAAGCGAGGTAAAGGTTCTGGCAAATGGGAAGCTTGATTCTGCCACATGGCCAAATACAGGCATGGGCAGGATAAATCCAGATGGTTCTAAAGGCTCATGTTCCGCTTGCCATGCAAGGCACAGTTTTTCTGTTGCCCAGGCAAGACAGCCTGAGAATTGCGGTAAATGCCATATGGGGCCAGACCATCCTCAGATAGAAATCTACAATGAAAGTAAGCACGGAATTCTTTACAATGCCAATAAAGAGAAGATGAATCTCAACAATCCCAAGGATAAATGGATTGCTGGAAAGGATTATCTCTATCCAACGTGCGCATCTTGTCACATGAGCGCTACAGAGACCCAGCCAGCAACCCATGATGTGGGCAAACGTATATCATGGACTCTTAGGCCCGTTATTTCAACTAAACTTAAAAACTGGGAGCAAAGAAGAAAGGCCATGAAGGATGTATGTCATTCATGTCATGGCCCTGAGCAGGTAGAAAATTTCTATAAGCAATATGACGATGCTGTTAGTCTCTATAACAAAAAATTTGGCGAGCCTGCCAGAGACGCAATGGAAAAATTAAAGGCAATGGGAAAGATAACACCTACACCATTTGATGATAAGATAGAATGGACATTTTATGAACTCTGGCATCATGAGGGTAGAAGGGCGAGGATGGGCGCATCCATGATGGGACCTGATTTTACCCAGTGGCATGGCTTCTATGAAGTGGCAAAACATTTCTACAATAAATTTATCCCCGAATTAAAAGAGCTTGACCCAAAACTCGCACAGGAGATATTGGCAAAAGAAGAACACAAATGGAAGAAGGGGCTATCAAAGGAAGAGGTTGCAAAAACGCTGGATTATTATCAGGAGAGGTATAAGCAGTAGTGCGATAGGGTAGGTTAAGGTAAGGCTCGCCGCCCTAAAGGGCAGCGAGCCTTACTCTTCTAAGAAGGTTTTCTGAAACTCAATAGCCATGCCTGCCCTTTGAAGAGTTCCTTTATCTTTATATCCTCCATGCCAGCAGGTATGGACTCTACAGGAGGCGATATAGCCTCCTGCCTATCTTTAAAAAACACACTAATTCCGGGAAATCTTTCAAGGGTCCTGGCAACCTTTTCTGTTTCATCCATGATAACTATCCTGGTTCCGCCTCTTGTCACCCGCACCATCTCTTTTATCGCCTGCGCCTTGTCATTAAAAAAATTTATTCCCCCCATTTGGTATACCACGTCAAATACATCGTCTTTGAAGGGCAGGTGTTCAGCCTCGCCCAGAAAAAGGTCTGCAACGATCCCCATCTTTTCAAGCTTTTTTTCGCACCTTTTCAGCATGTTCCACGAAAGGTCAAACCCGTAGCATAAACAGCCCTGCGGAAGGTGTGTCAAGTTGGAGCCAGTTCCCACAGAGGTTTCGAGAACCCTGGCACCTTCCCTCACCTCGAGTTCCTCTCTAAACACCCCCCTGATATTGTCCTCAGAAAGGCCCATCATGAAAAGCCCTACTCTGCTTATGAAGTCATAGACTGAGGCAAAACTGTCATAGATGGTTCTATATCTTCTGTTCAGACCCATAAGGTGGTCCTTCTCCACAAAAACAGGAATACCGTCTCGTATGGGAAATCGTAAGTTATGTTCATCGTTTACGAGGAACTGCGCCCTGTTGCCATTATAACACTCGTTTACGATCTTGAGAGGCAACTTCTCAGCAGGGCTGCAAAGAATATTTAGGGTCTCAGGTCTCATCTTGACATGAAGTGTTTTATCCAGTTAGAGAACTATGTTCTCTAACTGGGTTTACTTGTTAATGGAGATACTGAATGGCAAATTAAATATCCTGGCGCTGCAGGAGAGAATAAAACCCATCCAGGTTCCCTACTGGATTCTGAGTCCAGTGCATCTATTAATACGAACGCAATAAATGTCTTTATACTGTCCCCTTGCAGGTATTAGTCGCGCTCGATTCTTGCTATTAGCCAGTATATTACCCCAAGCACAGCAATTGCAGCTGTGAGTATAACTGACAGCTGATATTCCAGCGCCTCGGCCTTGAGCGTGGTTACAAGCAGCTTTCTGATAACGGCAACCAGCGCCACGCTTATAAATACTTTTATGGCAAATTTTCCGCCTTTAAGGTGTTTTACCTCCGTATCCATAAGCTCTATAACAACCCACATCATAAGCAGGGAGCCTAAGGTGCTGAGAAGCCCTTTTTCTATATCGCCGGTAAAGATGTGGGTTACATCATAGATAAAAAGACCCACAACCATTATGCCCATGACCACAAGACCCATAACAAGTATGAGATTCAGCAAGTAAGAAAATCTGTGGGCAAACTGTATAAGATACGATTCTACCCTTTCTGACAGGAAATAGGTTTTTATTTCCTCTTCTATAAATGAGCTTGTAATAACATCGAGGTTGATGTCTATAATTTTATCAACCGATTTTGCTAAAAATCTGCACTCATTGATATCTACGCAGAACTCCTTTTCAAGAATCCTCAGGCAGTACTGCCGCACAAAGTGCATTGCGGCATTGACATAATGGGCAGGAAGGTTTATTTTTACATGGGCATAGCCTATCCGTTCTACATTTCTTACATATTGTGCGCCGTATTCGCCTGAAAAGAGATCCATAAACCACTCTTTGAGTCCCGTCTGATGTCTTTTTATAATTTCTTCATCTTTTAGGAATTTTGGCGTATCCTCAAAGTGTCTTATGCAATTGTAGAACTCGATAGGAAACTCTTCCTCATGTTTCTTCATCAAAGGCTGAAGATGCTTCAGATTTGCTGCATCGCCTGCTGTAAAATTATAATGGGCTTTTATCTTTTCAATTGATTCCATGATAGCTCCTATGATTGCACAGATTTAAAAAATGATTACACAGATTCATTCAAAAAGATTAGTTTTAATCTGTGTAATCCTACTTGCTGTAATCCGTGTAATCGCATCACCTTAATATCTCTGTTGCATTAAAAAAGTAACCTATCTCGAATGCTGCTGTATCATGGCCATCAGAGCCGTGAACAATATTTGATTCAATAGAATCTGCAAAATCTTTTCTTATAGTGCCTGGTGCAGCATCTTTTGGATTGGTTGCGCCCATTATATCTCTCACCTTTTTTATTGCATCTTTTCCCTCGAGTACCATTGGCACTATCGGGTCTGAGCACATAAAAGTGGTAAGGCTGTCAAAAAATGGCCTTTGTTTGTGAACAGCATAAAACCCTTCAGCCTGTTTTTTAGTTAATTGAACCATCTTTAAGGCAACTACCCTAAGGCCTGCCTTTTCAAACCTCTTTATTACCTCGCCGACGAGATTTTTATTTACGCCGTCCGGTTTGACAATTGATAGGGTTTTTTCCATCTAAGATCCTCCCAAGAAAGATTTACGATTGTAGATTTACGATTTCAGATTTTAAAGATTTTAAATCGTAATTCGTAAATCGTAATTCGTAAATACTTTGGTGGCGGTGCGTGGAATCGAACCACGGACGCGGGGCTTATGAGACCCCTGCTCTGCCAACTGAGCTACACCGCCTTTAATCAATTGAAAATTGCAAAATACAAAGTGCAGACTCTAACTTTATATAAAATTTTAAAAATTTTCAATTTAAAATTTTCAACCTTCAATTTGCATTTATAATTACTTCCCCTTCACCTCGTTAGAAGTTCGCTATTATACGATATGTGCTTTACTGTGAACTGAACTTCTAACGAAGGAGACTTCTAACGGGGTTCAGCTTGTATGCCATAATATAGCTCTTGCCGATTCCGCCATCCATAGTGACTGCAATTACCAACTCCTTCTGGCCATCATTATCTATATCGCTTACAATATAATCTGCTATATATCCGTCAATCTTTCTTGTTCTCCAGTTTTCCTCAAGACCGTAACCTTCCCATGAAAGGTTTACCATTTCGCTATTTTTATAAGACCTGATTACTTTTAAGTAGCGACCCACAACACCCGGGTCATTTCTATTAATTATTATTTCTCCTATTCCATCGCCGTCCAGGTCCTCATGAATAATTTTGGCCTTTATATCTATAAAGTCACTGGCCTCATTATCTGAGGTTGCGCCAAGCTCCAGGCGATTCAGACTTCCTCCATAGTATTCTCCGCTCTTCCATATTTCTTTCCAAGAGCCATCATTGTCTTTATTGTATATATGCAGATAATCTCTTTCATCCAGTGAAATTATATCTGTTGCCCCATCTTTACCAAGGTCTGCTATTTGGAAATTATATATATTTAAGTTTTTAGGTATGTCAAAAACAGAAGATTCCTCAAGTTGTCCATTTTGCCATTTGAGTATTTGCACCGGACCAAAAAAACCATTTGTACTGCTATACTTCTGCCCCAGCAGAATAGAACCCATCTTTGGTTCTCTTAATGCACGTAGAAACCATCTTAAATCCGAGGCAATGGTTTTGAATTCATTGTCTTTATATTCCAATACATAGGAATCCAATTTGTCATGAACAATCCTTGTAACATATATTTCGCTGACTCCATTATTATTGATGTCATCAGTTGAAATACTATAGTTTTTAACAGAGACATTGCCCTTAAATTCTTTTATCAATTCAAGTTTCTGATTTCTAAGCCGGTATATAAAAAGATTATGGCTATCAAGTATGATTATCTCATTTTTTTTATCTCCATCAATATCCGCAATGTCAATATGTTTTATGCTGCTATCAAATTGAGGGCTTTTCCAGATACCCTTTACATGGCCTTTTTCCATTATTATGAAATCATCATCCTCTGGTGTTTCTGCCGGTTTTTCCTTTACTACAAATTTACCTGTATAAGTAGATGATTCTGAGGCGCCTGCTGTTACTGCTGCGCTGCCAGCTCCTTTTAATATCTTTGCCTTTGAGTCTTTAGCCATTTCATCTACCAAAGATATAAGATTTTCTAATCCCTTACTCCTGGAGGAGAAAAATATCGGTTGGTCAATTTTATTTACAGCTATCGTCTTCGCATCAATGCTTATACTTTCCGCAATAATCGTTATGCTGCCGTAGATTACATAATCTGTTTTTATTTCTTGCCCGATACTTTTGACAATCTCCTCTGTTATTTCTTCCTGGCTGTATTTGGATAGAGCCGATTTTATAGAAGATTCATTAACAATCTCAATAGATGACTCAGCCCCGAGTCTTGATGCGAGCATATCATTGACAGCACCCTTAATATATTCAAAACCCTGCGGCGCATTTATCTTCCATGGAAGGATGGCTACTTTGATACCCTGCGGGAGTGCTTTTTCCTCGGCAATACTATTGCCTGTAAGCAGCAGGCAGTAGGCAATAAGTAGTAGACAGCAAACAGTTAACAGTTTATGGGATTTCTGATTTCTTATTTCTGATTTCTGATTTCTGACTTCTTTCATCACATCTCCTCAGGCGCTGAAATTCCTAAAAGATTCAGGCCGTTCTTAATCACTGTCCTGACTGCCTCGCATAAATAGAGCCTTG
This sequence comes from Deltaproteobacteria bacterium GWF2_42_12, assembly GCA_001797665.1. Taxonomy (GTDB): domain Bacteria; phylum Desulfobacterota; class GWC2-55-46; order UBA9637; family UBA9637; genus UBA9637. The sequence goes on from MGQA01000055.1 coordinate 12,995, forward strand.
CATTTGTCAGTTGCATATCCTCTGTTACAACACGATTTTTATTGTAATAAGGATGGAACATAGCAGCAAGTTCTTGCAGATAAAACGTTATTCTGTGAGGCTCCATTGCAAGGGCGCTGCCTTTTACAATATCCGGAAAAGACGCAAGTTTTTTAATAATATCGAATTCCTCTTTAAGACTCAAGAGTTTAATATTTACATCTTCTGTTCCCTGCTTAAACTTGTCTCCAAATGTTCTTGTTGGGGAGCCTGCGGGGACAAGTTTTGGAAGATGAAGCCCCTTTTCCCTTGCATGTTTTATGATGCTGCATATTCTCGCATGGGCATACTGGACATAAAAGACCGGATTCTCAGGCGCCTGTTTTTTTGCAAGCTCAAGGTCGAATTCAAGCTGCGCATCAGATTTTCTCGTAAGAAAGAAAAATCTGCATGCATCCTTCCCGATTTCATCCATTACCTCTCTTAAGGTAACAAACTCCCCTTCGCGTTTACCCATTGGCACTGGTATGCCATTTCTCAAAAGCGCTACGAGCTGAATAAAAATGATTTTAAGAGAGCTGTCATCATAGCCAAGCGCCTTTAAAAACCCCCTAATTCTTCCCTCATATCCATGATGGTCTGCGCCCCAGATATTAATAAGCATTGAAAAGCCCCTATTAATCTTTTCCCGGTGATAGGCTATGTCAGAGGCAAAATAGGTCTTTTCCCCGTCAGCCTTTATCAATACCCTGTCTTTATCATCGCCAAAATCACTTGTCCTAAACCAAGTGGCCCCATCCTTTTCGTAGATAATCTCCCTTTTTTTTAATTCGTCAATTGTTTGTAAAACCAGGCCTTTATCAAAGAGGCTTTTTTCACTATACCAGTTGTCGAATTCAATGCCAAAGTCTGCAAGGTCTTTTTTTATTAATTTCATTATGGATTCAGCCGCGAAGTTTGTGAAAAAAGGCAAAGAGTCTTCATTTGTCTTATCATACTTATTGCCGAATTTGGTTACGATATCCCTGGCAATATCCTTTATGTATGCGCCTTTGTAATGGTCGTCAGGGAATTCAACCTTTTTGCCCAAAAGCTCAAGGTATCTTAAATACAGAGACCTGCCGAGTATCTCTACCTGTTTTCCTACATCATTTATATAATATTCCTTTGTTACCTCGAATCCTGCTGCCTTGAGTATGTTGGCAAGGGTATCGCCAACTGCTGCGCCTCTTCCGTGGCCAATGTGCAGAGGACCTGTTGGATTTGCGCTTACAAACTCAACCTGAACCTTTTTCCCTGCGCCAATATCTGATGCCCCGTATTTTCCCTTGAGATGATAAATCTCTTTTAATAAGTTTAGCCAGTAATTATCACCCATAAATATGTTGATAAATCCTGGCCCTGCTACATCTACCTTTTTAATATTTTCTGATTGCCTTATCTCTTTTGCGAGCAGTTCAGCAATTTGTCTTGGTTGTTTGCCTTCCTTGCTGGAGAGGAGCATGGCTATGTTAGTCGCAAAATCTCCGAAATCATCTCTCTTTGGTTTTTCAATAATAATATCAGGGAGTTCTTCTGTTTTTATAGCTCCATTTTGTTGACATTCTTTAATGGCCTTTTTTATAATATCTGATACTGTTGCTATCATTAGTTATTCCCTTATAAAACAAATCCCCACCATTTAGGTGGGGCAGTGCGAAAATATAGGTCAAGGTTTAGATTGAGGCTGAGAATCCACTTTGCTTGAATCTTAGCCTTAGCCTTATTTTTATGGCCGGCAACCTGCCAGCCTGCTTATATCCCTCAAGTTCCACCAAAGCCGATTGTTACCTTTGGCCCTTCTACAATAACAGGCACATCTTTTCTGCCTTTGGAATATTTCAGCATCTGCTCCATTCCAGATGAATCCTGCTTTATGTTCACATACTGCACCTGATAGCCCTTTTTGGCAAAGTCCTCACGGGCTGCCTGGGTATAGGGTCAGGTATCTTTACCAAAGATGAGAACCTTTTCAGACATAGTGTAATTCCCTCCAGATTTTTTATTTACTGCATAATAGCACCTGTTAAGTTTTAATTCAAGCCCTGTTAGAAGTTTTTCTGCGAAGGTTACAAATCCTTCCGGTGAAGCAACTATGGTATCAAAAAGGACTTCTAACGGGGCAAGCCCTACATAGTTTCTGAGATTTTCATTGACGCACAGGAAGGGTTTCTGATAACCTTTAAACTTACAATTTCACAGATTTTTAAGAGCGATTACACAGATTAAGAGCTACTTTTAAAATCTGTGTAATCTTTTTTGCAATCTATGTAATTCCACTTAGCGGGGTGTAATCAAAAATTATTTTTTATGGAATCAGTAATACGCGACATAGCTATACTTTTAGTGCCAATACTTCTGGCTGTAACCTTTCATGAAATGGCCCATGGCTGGGTAGCTGATAAGCTTGGAGATCCAACAGCAAGGCTTTTGGGAAGGATTACCTTAAATCCGATTAAGCACCTTGATCCAATAGGTACATTGGTATTTTTTTTGACCCATATGATAGGGTGGGCAAGGCCAGTGCCGGTAAATCCTTTACACTTTAAAGATCCAGTAAAAGGGATGATGTGGGTTGCCATTGCAGGTCCTGTTACAAATCTTTTTCTTGCAGCAGTAAGCGCCATTATCTTTAGAATTATTCTTGTTTCGGGGCTGCTTTTTGACCCTTCCATTTCTTTTATTATGAAACCCATCTACATGATGGTGCAGGCGAGTGTGATTATAAACATCGGTCTGGCGGTCTTTAATATTCTCCCCATTCCTCCGCTTGATGGAAGCAAGATTCTGATGGGTTTGCTCTCAAGAGAGCAGGCAGAGGTTTTTGCAAGGATAGAGCCATATGGATTTTTGATACTTATCCTTTTAATTATGACAGATATTGTCAGCGCAATACTTTCTCCAATAATTGGGTTTAGCGTAGGATTACTTCTTGAAGGCAGGTTTTAAATGGTGAGTAAGCGGGTTTTGAGCGGTATGAGGCCTTCAGGCAGACTTCACCTCGGCCATTTTCATGGTGTGCTCGAAAACTGGCTGAGGCTCCAGAAAGAGAATGAATGTTTTTTCTTTGTAGCTGACTGGCATGCCCTGACAACAGAATATAATGACCCTTCCAATATTCAGGAAAATATCCGTGAGATGGTGATAGACTGGCTGTCCGTTGGAATACTGGGAACAGATTTAAAATCTGTCCCCAACTCAACAATATTTCTTCAATCTGATATAAAAGAACATGCAGAGCTGCATCTTTTGTTGTCAATGATAACGCCGCTTTCATGGCTTGAAAGAAATCCTACCTACAAGGAGCAGGTTGAAGAGGTAAAGGATAAAGACTTGCATACCTACGGCTTTCTCGGGTATCCAGTGCTGCAGACCGCTGATATTATTATTTATAAGGCAAATGTAGTGCCGGTCGGCATTGACCAGGCGCCGCATCTGGAGCTTTCAAGAGAGATTACCAGGAGATTTAACTTTCTCTATGGTGAGACTTTTCCTGAGCCTCAGACGCTTTTAACAGAAACTCCAAAGCTCCTCGGCACTGATGGCAGAAAGATGAGTAAGAGTTACAATAACGCCATATTTCTTTCAGACCCGCCTGATGTTATAGAGAAAAAGATTCTTCCCATGATGACAGATCCTGCGAGGAAGAAAAGGCAGGACCCAGGAACACCGGAGATATGTCCAGTCTATTTTCTGCACCGGATTTATTCTACACCGGAAACCATCACATGGGTGGAAGAGGGATGCAGGACCGCTGGCATTGGCTGCATAGAGTGCAAAAAATCCCTCATTCCCTCGATCATAAAAAGGCTTGAACCATTTCGGAAAAAGAGAGAGGAACTTACAAAAAATCCAAATATTGTGAACGAAGTGTTGAGCAAGGGGAATAAAAAGGCAAAGGAAATTGCGCAGAAAACAATGGTAGAGGTGAGAAAGGCGCTGAAACTACAGTAGGCAGTACGCAGTAAGGAGTAAGCAGTAAAAACAAACTACCAATTGTTTTCTGCCTACTGCCTACTGCTTGCCGCTTACTGTCTACTATCCATGTACAAAGTCAAACTCGAAATATTTGAAGGCCCATTAGACCTTCTTCTTCATCTCATCAAGCAAAATGAGGTGGATATCTATGATATTCCTATTGCTACAATCACAGAACAGTATCTGGAATATATGGAGATGATTAAGAGCCTTAATCTGGATGTGGCAGGCGAATTTCTGCTAATGGCAGCAACCCTTGTCCACATAAAGTCAAAGATGCTCCTGCCGTTTTCAGATGAGGAATCTGAGGAGGAAGGCGAGGAAGTTGGAGACCCGCGTCAGGAGCTTATAAGAAGACTACTCGAGTACCAGAAATATAAAGAGGCAGCAGCCCAGTTAGAGCAAATGAAGATACTTGGTAGAGATACCTTTTCAAAAGGAGTTGGGGACAGACTTGAAATCTGCCCCCAAGTGGAAGAGGGCGGTCTGGTAAATCTCTCTTTATTTGATCTTCTGGAGGCATTTAAAGAGGTTCTGGCAAAGGCGCCGAAAAGTATTGGCCTTGACGTAACATTAGAGCATATAACAATTACGGACAGAATAAATTTTATTATGGAACTTTTGGGCAAGGGAAAAAGCATCACATTCTTATCTCTATTTCCGTCCGGCAGCAGCAGGGCAATGATAGTTGCCACATTCCTTGCAATGCTGGAATTAACCAGGATGAAGATGATACGGATTTACCAGTCCGAGCAGGATGGGGTGATACGGCTGTATGTGCCGGAGGCGAGTGGAGAAGATGAATCGGGGAATCGGAGAATCGGGGAATCGGAGAGATTGGAAAACCAAGAAGCGGAGAAATCTGGAAACGGGGAATGGGAGAGAGAATAAACAGCTACAGGGAACTGCGTGTTTATCAAAGCGCCATGGAAGCCGCCATGAAAATATTTCAACTTACCAAAACTTTTCCGCATGAGGAAAAATATTCCATGATCGATCAGATTCGTCGCTCTTCTCGCTCTGTATGTGCAAATATTGCAGAGGCATGGCGTAAACGGCGATACAAAGCTGCATTTATTGCTAAGCTGAGCGATGCAGAAAGTGAAGCCTGTGAAACTCAGGTATGGATTGAATTTGCAGGGAGATGTAGTTATTTTGATAAAAAAACAGAAGATGAACTTGATATAGCTTACAACCAGATTATTGCGCAGATTGTTCGCATGATAGAAGAGGCAGGTAAGTGGCTTATTAAAAAATAGAACCGGAGAATGGGAGAAACTGGAAAAGATTGAATCGGAGAGCGGGAGAAACGGGGAAACGGGGAAAAATTTCTCTCCGATTCCCCCATTCGTGTTTTTTATAATTCCCCGATTCATTTTTTGGAGACAACATGGATAAAGACAGTTTAAAACCGCTCATAGAAGCTATCATCTTTGCCGCTGACCACCCTATCAGTTTTGAGAAGCTGATGAATGTATTGGAAGGCGAAAAGAGGGATGAGGTAAGGCTTGCGCTCAATGAGCTTATAAATGAGTACAACTCATCAGGAAGGGGATTATTTATTGAGGAGGTGGCAGGCGGGTATCAGCTCAGGACAAGGCCTGAGTTTGCGCCGTGGTTGAGAAGGCTTTTTAAGATTGGATTTCAAAAGCTAACCAAGGCATCTATGGAGACGCTTGCCATAATCGCATACAAACAGCCTGTTACGAGGATGGAGATAGAAGAAGTGAGGGGGGTTGACTGTGGCGGAGTCTTGAAAACTCTCATGGATAGAAATTTTATAAAAATTATTGGAAGAAAAGAGGTGCCTGGTAGACCAGCAGTATATGGGACAACAAAGGAGTTTCTGGAGGTTTTTGATTTAAAAGACCTTTCATGTCTTCCAACATTAAAAGAGATTACCATGCCGGAGGCTGAACTTGGCGTGGAGGCCGCGCTGAGCGTGGAGGAGGAAGGAATTGCAGGAGAGGCTACAGAAGATAATAGCAAAGGCAGGGATAGCGTCGAGACGCAAGGCAGAGGAGATGATTCTGGAGGGGAGGGTGGTGGTCAACAACAGGGTAGTGACGGAACTGGGGACCAAGGCTGACCCTGGAAAAGATATAATTAAAGTTGACGGAACAAAGATTACAGCTTCCCATCTTGCAGGGCCAAAGATTTATATTCTCCTCAATAAACCTAAAGGGGTTATGAGTACCCTGTCAGACCCGCAGAATAGGCCAACAGTCGCTGACCTTGTAAAACTTGCCCCTGCGGAGCCTGCCCCGCACTTGATGCGGGGTTCTAAGCAGGGGAAGATTAAGCACAGGGTTTTCCCGGTCGGCAGGCTTGACTATGACGCCGAAGGTGTGCTCCTTCTTACCAATGATGGAGAACTTACCAACAAACTGATTCATCCACGCTATCAAATACCCAAAAAATATCTCGTCAAGGTAAGCGAATGTCCTGACCAGAAGGATATTGAAAAGCTCAAGAGAGGTGTTTATCTTGAGGACGGAAGGACCCTGCCTGCTGAGGCAAGATTTATCCGGCCAACTGATAAAAATTCATGGATAGAGCTTACTGTATATGAGGGGCGTAACAGGCTGATAAAGAGGATGTGTCTTGCAATAGGACATCCTGTGCAAAAATTAAAAAGGATAGAATTTGCAGGGATAAAATTAGGAAGTCTTAAGCCCGGAAGCTACAGGGTGCTGACGAAAGATGAGGTGGAGAGGCTGAAAGGACTCATTGCAAAATAAAGATTGCAAATTGCAAAAGTCAAAATTAGACCAAAAACAATTTGTTTTTTTCATTTTGCACTTTGCACTTTGCATTTTGCAATGATTATGAATAAGGGGCTTTCAAATACCTTTAAGAAGACCTACAATAAGCTATTCAAGGCCTTCGGTCCCCAGCATTGGTGGCCCGGAGATACGCCCTTTGAGGTAATAGTGGGCGCAATACTCACCCAGAATACAGCATGGACAAATGTTGAAAAGGCTATTCATAACCTTAAAAAGGCAAGGCTTTTAAATCCAAGAAAGCTTCACGACCTTTCTCAAAAAGAACTGGCAAAATATATCAGACCCGCCGGCTACTTTAATATCAAGGCAAAGAGGCTGAAGTATTTCCTGAATTATCTTTTTGATAATTACAGCGGCAGCTTAAACAGGATGTTTTATGGAGCAAGCCGACTGTGTCGGCGTAGAAAACACGGCAACACGGTTGCCTCAGTCCATAAATTGCGCAGAGAACTCCTTCAGGTAAACGGCATTGGGCCTGAAACAGCAGATTCAATACTTCTATACGCCGGCAATCATCCTGTATTTGTTGTGGATGCATATACAAAAAGAATATTATCCAGACATCGGATTATAAGCCAAGATGCAGATTATCATGAAGTTCAGGGATTATTTATGAAAAATCTTCCCCATGATGTGGAGATATTCAACGAGTATCATGCTCTTCTGGTAATGGTTGGAAAAGATTTTTGTAAGAACAAGAAGCCTCGTTGCAGTAAATGCCCTTTGATGTAGAGCCGACTAAAGACCTGCCTAAATTGAGAAATAGAGTTATCCATGGAAATATCCCGTCATAATACGATGAATGAAAATTGACTATGAATAGATACTGAGATATATTGAAAACAAAATCTTGGCATAAAAATATCTAATATCAGGATAACTGTCCATGAACAAATTTTCACTCACCAGAAAGGCATTTTTGGCATTGTTCGTCATACTCCTGCCTATCGTAGTCACTTTTATCGTTACTTACCGTTCAAATAAAGAGTTATTAAGACAGGGAATGTTGAATGACCTCACAGTCATTGCTGAACTTTATGAAAGGTTGATTTATCAATTTATCGAGAGGTCAAAACAAAGGGCATTGGACTTTGCCAGCGATGGTTTTATTGGTGAAAAAGTTCGGGAAATCATCAATGGCAACAGACACGCAGTTGAGTCGCTTAATGACCATTTACTTAAAAATAAAATATCCTTAGATAAAACGATTCAAGTAATACACATCCTGTCGTTAGATGGCCATATTATAGCTTCTACAGATAATTCTGTAATTGGAAGGGACGCTTCTAACGAGCCTTTTTTCATAAAAGGGAAAGAGAGGGTGGTTTTTACAGAAGCAGGAGATAGTTTCATTAAGCAATACGGGGTGGCGATTTCAGCCTTTATCTCAAACAGGATAACAGGAGAACCAATCGGTATTCTTGTTAATTGTATGAATCTTTCTATGCTTAACAGCATTACAAGGGGGTATTTACTTAAAGAATTAGGAATACCTCCAACGCATCGCGTAGTAGAAAAAAGGAAAACATTTGAGGCGTATCTTGTTAATAAAGATAAGCTCATGCTTACAGAGTCTATCTTTGTAAAAGGTGCGGTATTAAAACAGGTAGTGGATGCGCCTCCTGTTGAGGCATGTTTAAAATCAAATAAGGGGATGGCTTCTTTTTATAAGGATTATAGAGGGGTAAAGGTTATTGGCGCATCCATGTGTATTCCGTCTTTGAAGTGGACGCTCCTTGTTGAGATTGATGAGGCTGAGGTCTTCACACCTATTTTTGAGATTCGTAGCGGCGTATTGATAACCAGCGCTATTGTAATAGGAGTTGTTGGAATATTGTTTATTTTATATATGAGAGATGTGATGATGCCCCTCAATAAGATAGCTGCAGCAGCAGGTAATATTGCCAAAGGCAACTATAATATTACAATCCCGGTCAGGAGCAGAGATGAAATAGGCGCCCTTGCCGAGTCGTTTAATAGGATGGTGAGGGAGATAAAGGCCAGGGCAATAGCGCTCCAGGAAGAAAGGGATAGGGCGCAACAGTATCTTGATGTTGCCGGAGTAATATTAATAGCTATTGACAGTAATGAAAAGGTTAAACTTATTAATAAGAAGGGCGCGGAGGTGTTAGGATACTACGAAGAGGATATCTTAGGTAAAAACTGGTTTGATGGGTTTATTCCTGAAAGGCTAAGAAAGGAAATGAAGGAGAATTTTTCTAAATTGATGTCAGGTAAGGGGAAGAAATTTGAGTATCGTATCCATCCAGTTTTTAATAAGGATGGCGAGGAGAGGTTAATTGCATGGCATAACGGTGTATTAACGGATAAGAACGGCAATATTTGCGGTTCTTTAAGCTCTGGAGAGGATATTACTGAAATGGGACACGCAGAAGGAGGGAGCAAGCGATTAGCCGCCATCCTTGATAAAACTGGTGATTTCATCGGCGCTGCCGATAAGGAGGGCAGAATGCTTTACCTTAATATGGCAGCGCGGAAGATGATAGGAATAAATGAAGAAGAAGACATCTCAAAATCGAGCATTTCTGATTTTCACCCGGATTGGGCAAATAAAATAATATTAGAAGAGGGAATACCAGCCGCAATCAGTAAAAACGTGTGGAGCGGCAGAACTGCCATATTAAGTCGTAATGGACGAGAAATTCCTGTTTCTCAGGTAATTCTATCTCACAAGGCTCAAGATGGAACTGTTGAGTTTTTTTCTACCATTATGCGAGTTGTTTAAGATCATATGACCATGGTCTGAAATAAAAACGGAGAATTGAGATATGCAATTTACCCTTGATTTTAATAATACCATGTCAGATGTTTTAGGCAGTGAGCAAGGCTTCCGGCCTGAGGATATTGACGGACTCAAAAAACAGGCAAATGAAATCCACAAAAACCTTCAGGCAAGGAGAAGAACTGATATTGGTTTTTATAATCTTCCGTATGATGAAAAACTGCTTAAAGATGTTTTATCGCTCTCAAAAGAACTGGCCGGCAGTTTTGACACCCTCGTTGTGCTCGGCATAGGAGGTTCGTCTCTGGGAGGAAGGGCTATATTCAATGCCCTGTGCCATCCGTATCATAATCTTTTGCATTCTGTAGGGGAGGGGCGCCTGTCTCCGAATGCTTCTATCGGGGATGTACCCTCCCGTTGCGGGCGACCACAAGGGTCGCCCCTACAAGCGAGGAATAAAAGGAGCGTCCTCAGAATTTTCTTCTGCGATAATATAGACCCTGACGGGTTTAAGCCCCTTTTTGAAATCCTGAATCTTAAGAAGACCGTGTTCAATGTTATTACTAAGTCAGGCGAAACAGCAGAGACCATCGCCCAGTTCATGGTTATTAAGAAACTGCTCGAAAAGATGATTGGCAAGAAATATAGAGATAATATTATTATAACAACAGACCCGTTAAAGGGCGCTTTGAGAAAGATAGCAGATGAGGAAGGTTTTAAAAGCCTTCCTGTTCCTCCAAATGTCGGCGGCAGATATTCTGTTTTTTCAGCAGTTGGTTTGTTTCCTTCTGCATTGGCAGGCGTGGATATAAAAAAGCTCCTTGCAGGCGCACGATACATGGATGAGATGTGCGATACAGATGATATCTGGAAGAATCCGGCATATATGTCAGCGATCCTTCAGTATCTTGCATATAAAAAAGGAAAAAATATCTCTGTGATTATGCCTTATTCAAACGCACTCCGGGATTTTGCCGAGTGGTATCTCCAGCTCTGGGCAGAGAGCCTCGGCAAAAAGGTAAATCTCAAAGGCGAGGCGGTAAATATCGGGGCAACGCCTCTTAAGGCTCTCGGCACAACTGACCAACACTCCCAGCTTCAGCTCTATATGGAAGGTCCTTATGACAAGATTATTACGTTTATAGAGGTGAAGAAACTGAAAAACAAAATGCCCATACCAAGGATATTCGAGGGCTTTAAAGAGATTGGCTATCTTGGTGGGCACTCAATAGAAGAACTGTTCAAGGCAGAGTTGGATGCAACGAGAATCGCCCTGACAAAAAATAGAAGGATGAACTATGCAATCGCCATTCCTGAGATAAATCCATTTACCATTGGCCAGCTCCTCTTTTTCTTTGAGGTCCAGACCGTATTTGCCGGCAGCCTATTTGAGGTCAATGCCTTTGACCAGCCTGGTGTAGAAGAGGGGAAGAGGCTAACATATGGGATGATGGGGAAGAAGGGGTATGAAAATAAAAAGAATGAAGTTGCAAAATGGCCTAAGGGAGCGAAGAGATACATTATATGATAAATTTTAAATATCAATTTAAAGTAAAATGTCAAATGTCAAAGCCCAAATGACAAATCAAATCCAAAGCCAAAATGTCAAAAAGAAACAGGTTTGGGTTTTGAGCTTTGACATTGATTTGACATTTAGATTTTGTTATTTGGATTCAGTAGTGTCCGGTTAAAACAACATAGTTTGCAACCTGAATACGCTGAAAAAGCCATGAAAATTGTCATAAACGTCATTCCCGAGGCCTTTATCGGGAATCCAGTGTCTTTAAAAGATGCCGGAAACCACCTGGATTCCCGCTCCCTGCTTAAAGCATGCGGGGACAAGCTTCGCGGGAATGACGGATTCGACTTGATGCCGTAGAATCAGGTTGTTTCAAGGGTTCAACTTTTTTAATTTAACCGGACACTACTGATTTGGATTTGCTTTTATTTGCCAGTTGAGCTTTGGATTTCGTTTGAAATTTGAACTTTGATATTTGGACTTTTTTTGTTACTATCCTCTCCTATGGAAGATCTCATCTTAAATCCCCAATCCGAAAATTCATTTGGCATAGAAATTAAAGAGCCGAAATCCGATGACCTTACGCCTGCCATGAGGCAGTATATGGATATTAAAGAAACCTGCAAGGACGCCATACTATTTTTCAGAATGGGCGACTTCTATGAGATGTTCTTTGAAGATGCAAAGCTTGCATCCAGGGTATTAAATATCACGCTTACAACCAGAGACAGAAACAAGGAAAATGCTGTCCCCATGTGCGGTGTGCCGTATCATGCAGCGAATAACTATATTGCTAAACTGGTAAAAGAGGGGCACAAGGTTGCTGTGTGCGAACAGGTAGAAGATTTGGGGACAGATTTGAAATCTGTCCCCATGGCCAAGGGGATTGTAAAAAGAGAAATAACAAAGGTTATCACTCCTGGTGTTGCGCTTGAAGAAGAGCTTTTAGATGCAAAGAGCAATAATTTTATAGCAGGGGTGACTTTGAATGGAAATATTGGCGGACTCTCGTATATGGACGTTACTACTGGGGAATTCAGGGTAACAGAATTTTCTGGAAAGAATGAACTTGTAGAGGAAATTAAACGCATAGGACCAAAAGAATTGGTTATTCCTGAAGAAGTGCTCGGCAATAATTCTACAGAACTCCCGAGATTTTCAAATAATATAAGGATTACTCCTTTAAGCAACTATCATGTAAGACACGATGAGGCTGTGCATGGCCTTGCCTCTCACTTTCAAGTCATATCTCTGGATGGGTTTGGATGCAGTTCATTGAATGAAGGCATAAAGGCTGCGTGGATTGTGCTCAAATATGTAAAAGAAACGCAAAAAGGGGCCCTTCCGCACATCAAGACACTATTGCCCTATTATCCTAATCAGTTTGTTGTGATTGATTACATGACCAAAAAGAACCTGGAGCTTACAGAGACCATACGATACGGAGAGAAAAAAGGAACGCTCCTCAGTCTCCTTGATAGAACTAAAACTGCTATGGGCGGCAGAAGGCTTAGGGCATGGATGGACTCGCCTTTGAAGGATGTGCCTGAGATTAATAAGAGGCTTGATGCAGTAGCAGAATTATACAGAGAAAAGCTTGTGAGGGATGAGATTCAGGCAAATCTCATCAGGGTTTATGATATTGAAAGGCTTGTAGTTAGGGTAGCGCTTGATACAGCTAACCCGCGAGACCTCATAAGTCTAAAGGATTCTCTCAAGACCATACCAAAGATAAAGAACCTCCTTAAATCATTTCAATCAGCATTGCTGAAGGGCATATATCTTGGTCTTGATGATGTAAAAGAGGCATCTGATTTGATAGAGGCATGCATTATTGATTTGCCGCCTGTGACAACAAGGGAAGGAGGCTTTATCAGGGATGGATTTAACAGGGAATTGGATGAGCTGCGAAGCATATCACGCAATGGGAGGGATTGGATTGTAAATTTTGAGGCAGGAGAGAAGAGAAGGACAGGCATAAATTCCTTGAAGATAGGGTATAATAGGGTCTTTGGCTACTATATAGAGGTTACAAAGACAAATCTTACGCAGGTTCCAACTGATTACATAAGAAAGCAGACCCTTGTCAATGCCGAACGGTTTATAACACCAGAGCTAAAAGATTATGAGACCAAGGTCCTGAGCGCTGAAGAAAAGATAATAGCCCTCGAGCAAAAGCTTTTTCATGAGATACGGAAGAGGGTTGCATTTTACAGAGACAGAATCCAGGAGACTGCTAACCTTCTGGCAGGGCTTGATGTCCTGACTGCATTTGGCCAGGTAGCTGATGAGATGAATTATGCGAGGCCAAAGGTAAATGATGTTGATGCTATAAATATTGTCGAGGGAAGACATCCGATAATTGAGGCAAATAGAGAGGAGCGGTTTGTTTCCAATGATACGCTTCTGGACTCTACTGATAACCAGGTAATTATTCTGACAGGCCCTAATATGGCAGGCAAATCTACTTACATAAGACAGGTTGCGCTTATTGTCATCATGGCGCAGATGGGAAGCTTTGTTCCTGCAAAGGATGCGACGATAGGGATTATTGACAGGGTATTTACAAGGATAGGCGCATCAGATGATATAACCAGGGGGCATTCTACATTTATGGTTGAGATGAGCGAGACCGCGAGTATTCTTAATAATGCCACAGAAAAGAGCCTTATAATCCTTGATGAGATAGGCAGGGGGACATCCACATACGATGGTTTGAGCATTGCGTGGGCTGTTGCAGAATATATCCATGACCACCCGTCTGTTAAGGCAAAGACCCTTTTTGCAACCCATTATCATGAGCTTACAGACCTTTCCCTCACAAAGGAAAGGGTCAAGAATTATAGTATGGCAGTAAAGGAGTGGAATGACAAAATCATCTTTTTAAGAAAGGTGGTAGCCGGCGGCGCTAACAGGAGCTATGGCATTCAGGTAGCGCGGCTTGCTGGCATACCAGAACCAGTTACACGGAGGGCAAAGGAAATTCTGCTCAATCTGGAAAAGGGCGAATTGAATGAGGCAGGTATGCCCAGACTGGCTTCTTCAAAAGATAGGGAACAGACAGTGAGCCAGATGAACCTCTTTGGAGAAAAAGACCTGATAAAAGAAGAATTGAGGCAGATTGATGTAAATAAGATTACGCCAGTAGAGGCATTGATGAAATTAAGTAAATTAAAGGAGATGGTAGGGGAGTGAAGAGGGATAGTAAGCAGTATGCAGTAGACAGAAAAGGGATGGAAATGGAGAAGGGGAGAATCGGGGAAGGGGTGAAAAATCTTTCTCCGATTCACCGTTTCTCCGATTCACCGTTTCGTTTCGTCATCTTATCGCTCGTTGTTTTCTTGTTTGCCTCTTCCACATATGCAGCAAAGACCAGTTATGCCAAGACTCCTCCAAAAAATGCCTTAGTCAAGGTCACTAATATCCGATACTGGTCCAATCCAAACTATACAAGGGTGGTAATAGATGTAAGCCGTGAAGCTATATTTACCCACCGCCTCCTGAAAGAAGACCCCGCAATAAAAAAACCGCGACGGCTCTATATTGATATAGGCAAAGCAAACTTAAGCCCTTCGTTAAAACAGCCAATCCCGATTAATGACGGGCTCCTCAGGATGGCAAGGGCAGGCCAGTATGATAAAAATACTGTAAGGGTTGTCCTTGATATAGAATCTATAGAAGATTATAAGGTCTTTCCTCTATCTGAGCCATTCAGGATAGTGGTAGATGTGATGGGGAAAGGAAAAGTCAGAAGCCTGCCCCCGCAGGCTTTGAGCGGGGGTCAGGAACCATCCGACTCTGGCGGAAGGAGTCAGCCAACACCCGATAAACCTACGTTAGCCCAGCAATTGGGGCTTAAGATAAAAAGAATAGTCATTGACGCTGGCCATGGTGGAAAAGATTCTGGCGCTGTTGGGAAAAAGGGGTTAAAAGAAAAGGATGTTGTATTAAAGATAGCAAAGGGTTTGAAGGAGACCCTATCAAAGGAAACCGGTGCGGAGATTTTTATGACAAGGGATGCTGATACATTTATCCCATTAGAAGAAAGGACTGCTATTGCAAATACAAAGGAGGCAGACCTCTTTCTCTCTATTCATGCCAATGCGAGCTTAAACAGAAGGGCTAGCGGTGTTGAGACCTATTATTTAGACCTTACAAACGATGAGGTTGCTATACGGCTCGCTGCACGGGAGAACGCAGTTTCAAGTAAAAAGATGAGCGACCTTCAGTATATCCTGAATGACTTAATAAAGACATCAAAGACCAATGAATCGAGCAGGCTTGCTGAAGTCGTACAGGAGTCTTTGGTATCAAATTTGAAAGTTAAATATAGCGATATTAGAGGTAATGGGGTAAAAGGTGCGCCTTTTTATGTGCTCGTTGGCACGCATATGCCGAGCATATTGGTTGAGGTGTCATTCATAAGCAATTCAAAGGAAGAGGATAGGCTTTCTGACGATGGATATATCAGGGAGATTATTGCTGGTATATCAAGTGGCGTGAAGGAGTATGTGAAGATGATGGAGGTTGCTCTTGAATAAAGTGAGGAGTCAGGGGGTAGTGGAAATGAACGAAGATAAGAAGATGAAAAAGATAGAGGTTGAGAAAGTGAGAAGTTTAGAAGATGAGAAAAAAATCTTAACTTCTCAACCTCTTAACCTCTCAACTTCTTTAAGTTCTCATTCTCTCAACTTCTCATCCTCTCCATTCCCTCCTTCCATAGATTTAACCGGGAACGATATCTTGCCAAAGATAAAGGACTATCTTCAGAAAGGGGTGGAGGCCCTGAAGGTCGGCCATAGAGCAGGCGCGTCTGGCTATGAGATAGTGAAGGGTTACACGCAGCTTATAGACTATTTTATAAAGGCGCTCTTTGAGAGGATTGAAGCAGATATTAAAAATAAAGAAACAGACGTCAGATATCAGAAGGCAGCTATTGTTGCCATGGGCGGCTATGGGAGAGGTGAACTCAATATCCGCTCTGATATCGATCTGATGCTCCTTCATTCTGATAAACTAACGCCATATATCGAGAAACTTACACAGAAGATATTATATGTCCTGTGGGATACAGGCCTTGATGTAGGATTTAGCACCAGGTCTGTAAAAGAGTGCATTGTTCTGGCAAAGGATGACCTAAAGACAAAGACAGCAATGTTGGATATCAAATATATAGCTGGAGAAAATGATATCATTGGTGAACTGAGAGCAAAGATTAAAAAAGAGGTTTTCAAGGAAAAGGAAATAGAATTATTTATAAAAGAAAAACTGGAAGAGAGCAGTATCAGGCAGGCAAAATATGGCGGTTCTGTATACATCCTTGAACCGAATGTAAAAGAGGGCGAGGGTGGTTTAAGGGATATTCACACAGCCCTCTGGATAGCGAGAGCCAAGCACGATATCGAGGATATTGACATGCTGGCAGAGAAGGGTTTTTTACTCAGTGACGCAGCAGACAGGCTTAAGACATCAGTAGACTTTTTATTAAAGGTGAGAAATGAACTACATTTTGAAAGCAAGAGAAAGACAGACCAGTTGACCTTTGACCACCAGGAAAGGATAGCAAAGCTTTTTGGTTTCGAAAATACCAAAGACTCGCTTGCAGTAGAAAAGTTTATGCATCAATATTACCGTCATGCGTCTAATGTTAGCTACTATTCTTCGCTTATAATCAATAGATGTATTCATGGCCCCATTTCTGCGCTGCCCAGACGCTGTAAGGTCGAAAAGGGTATTGATGAATATTTTAAAATATGCGATGGCGAATTGACGCTTATCAACGAAAATGTATTTGACGAATCACCGTGGACTATAATGCGCACATTTGAATATTGCGCAAGGTTTAAGATTGATATGGATAACTTTACAAAAGAGCGGATTATTAAAAACAGATCCAGAATAGATGATGATTTTATAAACTCAGGGGAGGTTGGACAGTCTTTCTTGAATATCCTTAAAAGCGGCAGCGCATTTGAGGCCCTGCAGGAGATGCATAAATTAAGGGTATTAGAAAGGTATATGCCTGAATTTGGGGATATTACGTGCAGGGTGCAACACGATATGTATCATATTTACACAGTTGATACCCATTCCTTATTCGCTGTGAGGGAATTAGAAAGACTTCGCACCTCGGCATATAAGAGAGAATTCTTCCTTCTCGCTACCCTTCTGGAAGAGGTAAAGCAGATTGAACTTCTTGCGTTCGCAGTTCTCCTCCATGATATTGGAAAGTCATTTGGCAAAGGCCATGCAGAGAAGGGGGCTGCGATTGTGCCTAAGATATGCAGCAGGCTGGGGCTCTCTGAAGAAGATGCTGCTGTCGTTAAGTTCTTAGTAAAAAATCATCTCATTCTTGCTGATATTGCCCAGTATAGGGACCTCCACGATGAGAGACTTATTATTGAATTTGCAAAGGTGGTGGGAGATATCGAGAGGCTTAATCTACTCTACCTCCTAACATTTGCTGATATAAGGGCTGTTGGGCCTGATGTGTGGAATCAGTGGAAGGGCGCCCTTTTCCAGGAATTATATTTTAAGGGATTGACAGTATTGGAGAGAGGAACGTTTGAGATAGAGGAGGCAAAGGAGAAACTTCCAAAAATAATGAATAGGGTTTTCAAACTGTTAGAGGGGGAAATCCCAGGCGAAATTGTTGAAGATTATTTCCAGTTATTGCCGCAGCACTATTTTCTATCAAATTCGGTTGAGACCATTGCAGAGCATTTGAAGATTGTTCAATACCTGCAGAGCCAACCATATATAATGCGGGTAAAACAGAATCTTGAGAGGCAGTATACTGAAGTAATCATATGCACCCTTGATATGCATGGTCTTTTCTCTAAAATAGCTGGAGTTATGGCAGCCAATAATATCAATATCCTTGGCGCGCAGATCAATACCCTGAAGAACGGTGTTGTGCTGGATGTTTTGCAGGTAAACAGCCCCCTGGGAGAGATTATCACTGATGAACAGAAATGGGCAAATGCAGAGAAAGACCTTGCAGATGTCTTAACAGGAAAAGCGCTTGTGGAAAAACTTGTTTCACGGCGAAAGCCGTCTATCCTTGATAAAAAGGCAAAACCGAGGGTGCATACACGCGTAGAAGTAGATAATGAGGTGTCAGATGCATTTACTGTTATTGATATTCATGCGCAGGACAGGATTGGCCTTTTATATTCCATAACAAGCGCCCTCTCTAAGCTTGGTTTATATATATATATTGCCAAGATAACCACCAAAGGGGACGAGGCAGCGGATATATTTTATGTAAAAGATATATTCGGCCAGAAGATTTATTATAAGGAAAGACTAAGGGAGATAAGAAATGCCATCTTCGAGGCTTTGGGGGAAGAGGCGCCAAAGGGTGAAGAAGATTGAAAGATAAAAATAGGGACAAGGGACAGCTGTTCCTATTTTCCCGCCCTATTATTGTTTCTTTGGGCTTGCCTTTTTAATCAACTTGTAATACCCTTTCCATAATCTTCAATAATAAAATACAGTAAGCTCTGGTTCTCAAAGAGGGTTTGCGCTTGCCATATTTTGTCTTTTGCATCCACAATCATCAGCCGGTAGGCAATTTCGAGCATGTAATAGAAGATAGCTATAATAATGCATATCTTCCATTTCTCGAGTCAATTTATAAATATCCTTCCATAAAACTTTCGTTTCATATCACGGGTTATCTCCTAGATTGGCTTTTGAAAAATCATAGAGAGTATATTGAGATGCTCTGTAAAATGGTAAAAAAAGGGCAGGTTGAGATGCTGGGGGGCGGATATTATGAGCCTATTCTTGCCGTTATACCAGTGAGAGATAGGGTGGGCCAGATAACGATGATGTCAGATAAATTAGAAGATATTTTTAACAAAAGGCCGCGGGGCATGTGGCTTGCAGAGAGGATATGGGAGCCTCAGCTACCCCCCTGTCTGAGACAGGC
>MGQA01000055.1:32103-44331 GCA_001797665.1 Deltaproteobacteria bacterium GWF2_42_12
GCTGAGGTACATTATCCCTTTTGAACCAGTGAATATGTTTATGGAAAATATTGCGTGGGTTGATACGCTCGGTAATAATGCTGTAGCAATATTTGCAGATGATGGCGAGAAGTTTGGGACATGGCCCGGCACGCATCAATGGGTGTATAAAGAGGAGTGGCTCAAGAAATTCCTTGAAACTGTATCAGAAAATAAAGACCTCATAACCCCCGTAACCTTTTCTGAATATATGGATAATAACGAGCCGATTGGCAGGGTCTATCTTCCAACAACATCGTATATGGAGATGGGCGAATGGGCGCTTCCACCAGAGGCATCGGAGACATACACTAACCTGCTGAATGAGGTTAAATCGTGGCCGGATGGGGAGCGGATACGAAGATTTCTGCAAGGAGGATTCTGGAGAAACTTCTTTGCCAAATATCCAGAGGCAAACTGGATGCATAAACGAATGTTAATGGTGAGTGAAGAAGTGCAAAGAAACGGGGAAACGGGGAAACGGGGAAACGGAGATAAACCTTCTCCCCTTCTCCCTTTCTCCGATTCCCCGACTCATCATTTATACATGGCTCAATGCAATGATGCGTACTGGCATGGCATTTTTGGCGGTCTTTACATGCCTCATCTGAGGACAGCAGTGTATGAAAACCTGATTAAGGCAGAGAATCTGTTAGAAGAAAGGGGTGGGAAAACAAGTAAAGAAACGGAGAAACGGAGAAGCGGAGAAAGGGAGATAAATTCCCCGATTCCCCGATTCCCCCATTCCCCGATTCATCATATAGTCAAAGACTTCGACGCTGATACCTTTCCTGAAATCTTTGTTCGCACTTCAAAGCTCAACCTCTTCTTTAGCCCTCATAACGGTGGTTCAATTATTGAATTAGATTACAGACCAAAGACTGTAAATCTTTCAAACACCCTTTCCAGATGGTATGAGGGCTACCATGACAGAGTCAAGGCCCAGGCGCATAAAAGCCATACAGGTGAAGCGAAAAGCATACATGAATTGACTATATCAAAAGAAGAAGGACTCGAAAGGCACCTATTTTTCGATAAATATCAAAGGGTGTCTTTACTCGATCATTTTCTCAAGAAGGATGAGACTCTGGAAAATTTCAGGATGTCAGTCTATGAAGAAATAGGTGATTTCTTTAACAAACCGTATGAAACAAAGTCAGGAGTAGGGTGGGCTATGCCCACCAGTCAGGAGTCTGCTCCCGCAGGCTTTAAGCGGGAGTCATCCGCCTCTGGCAGAAGGAGTCAAATTGTCTTGAGCAGAATAGGGGAGGTAAAAGGCCAATCAGTTTTAGTGGAGAAAAAAATATCCGTTGAAGATAATGAGATGAATGTAAAGTATCGTATAACTCAATCCCCCCAACCCCCCTTTAAAAAAGGGGCGGGGCACCCGTCTGAAGGATGGGTCGGGGGGGATTTAAAGTTTGGTGTTGAGTTTAACCTCATCCTTCCGTGCTGTGATGGAATGAATGGCTTTTATAATATTCCGTCGGTGGATTTGGGCGAGAAAGGTCTTGGGAGTAGCGGTGAGATAGCTGGCATACGACAGATGTCTATGGTGGATAAATGGACAAAAATGAAATTGGTTTTTAGCTTTGATAAAGAGACCTCTGTATGGAGATTTCCGATAGAAACGATTTCGATATCAGAGGCTGGTTTTGAAAAGATATTTCAAGGCTCTTGCATCCTGCTGTTCTGGGATATTTCTTTAGATAAAACCTTTGAAACAAATTTTAGAATTAAGGTAGAGTCAATTTGAAGAGGGAAAACCGTGCCTAAAAAGTTATCTGCCAGTCTCATAAAAAAGATAAAGGCTGTAAAACTTCTTATCCTCGATGTGGATGGCGTTATGACAGATGGTAGTATTATATATGACGATGACGGTAAGGAGATAAAGATATTTGATGTAAAGGATGGACATGGCATAAAACTCTTGATGCGGGCCGGGATAGATGTGGCAATAATAACTGCAAGAGAGTCGCAGGTTGTACTCCACAGGGCAAAAAATCTTGGCATAGATATGGTATATCAAAAGGCGATGGATAAGGTTGAGGCATTTAATGAGATATTGCAAAAAAAACAATTATCAGAGAAAGAGGTTGCATATGTGGGTGATGAGTTGGTTGATATACCGCTTTTGCGAAAGGTTGGTTTTGCCGCAGCTGTTAAGGATGCTGTAGAGGATTTGAAGATGTATGTTGATTTTATAACTGAGAAGAATGGAGGGCAAGGCGCAGTTAGGGAGATTTGCGAGTTAATACTAAAAACGCAGGGCAAATGGGGCGAGGCAACTGAGAAGTATTTCATGTAAAAGTCAGATTTTGATGTTGTAATTAAGATTTCATTTAGTTATACGACAGATTTTGAAATTCATCTGAAATTTGTCGAATAGCCCAATCAACCTTATTTAACAGTAACCTATCTATTCTTTTTTTCTCTATCTTAAGGAAATAACCCTATATAATCAACAGATTGCATTCCTGCTCTTGCCTCTGTAAAATTAAAGATAAAAATCTTTACATATTCAATAAGAATGGTATAATTCTTGCTATGAGGCAGATAAAAAGCATAGTTTTAATAATTTTTTTGACCGCAGCGGTATCTACAATAGGGGTTTTGCTTTATATAAATTACAGGATACATGATGTGGCAAAAGGTATCACAATAAAATCGTCTGGCGCAGATGTAAGAATTGAAAGGGCGCGTTATGTAGAGACAAAAGATGGGGAAAAGGAGTGGGAGCTGGAGGCAGATTCAGCTGAGTATTTTAAGGATAATAATCTGGCGGTTTTTGATAATGTTAAGGTTATCTTTTATTCAAAAGATGGCATAAATTATATATTGACAGGAAGGCAGGGCAAGCTAAGAAATGATAGCAAAGATATAGATATTACCGGAGAGGTAGTGCTAACTTCAGACGATGGATATAAACTCGAGACTGGTTCGCTAAAATATATTGCTGCCTTCAAGCAGATTAAAACGAAAGATAGGGTGATTTTTACGGGACCAGATATCAGAATCGAAGGAATCGGATTTATGGCAGATATGGTTAAAGAAAAGGTCTATGTGCTAACAAATGTAAGGACAGTATTGCAAGATGCGGCAATATAAGATTAAAATACACAATAGGCTATGGGCTATAGGTTATGGGCTATGGATTTTAGTTATTGCCTATAGCCTATCGCCTCTTGCCTGTTTGAATGGTTTTGCTGAAGACAAGGTTTCTATTGACTCAAATCAACCCATAACAATTACCTCCGACAATATGGAGGCGTCTAAAAAGGAGAATGTGGCTATCTTCAGGGGAAATGTGAAGGCGCAACAGAAAGATTACACGCTTTATTCAAAAGAATTACATGTGTATTATGGGGACGGCAAGGCTGGAAGCGGTAATCGTGAAATTAAAGAGATAATAGCGACTGGCGATGTAAAGATTGTTCAAACTAACAGGACAGCAACCGGAGAAAAGGCAACATATAATAGGACAGCACAGACGATAGTGCTGACAGGTAATGCGCAGGTTGAACAGGAGTGCGATACAGTTGCTGGCGATAAGATAACTATTTTTTTAGCTGAGGATAAAAGCATTGTAGAGGGGGGCGGAGATAGCAGGGTAAAGGCAATCGTATTTCCTAAGGATGAGAAAACAAATATAAAATGCAAATGATGCAGCTTAAAACCAGCAATCTGGTTAAGTCATTTAAGGGCAGAAAAGTAGTTGATGGGGTTAGCTTAGAGGTGAGGCAGGGTGAGGTAGTAGGGCTTCTCGGCCCAAATGGCGCAGGTAAGACAACTATATTTTACATGGTTGTAGGTCTTATTGGCCCTGAGCAAGGAAAGGTCTTGCTGGGCGATGAAGATATTACTCAGCTTCCTATGTATAAGCGGGCAAGGAAGGGGATAAGCTACCTTCCGCAGGAGCCGTCTGTTTTTAGGAAACTCACTGTAAAAGAAAATATCAAGGCAGTAATTGAATTTCTTGAACTTAGCAAAGAGGAGGCAGAAAAGAAATCAAAAAGCCTTCTCGATGAGCTCGGCATAACCCATCTGGAAAAGAGCAAGGCATACTCCCTTTCAGGGGGTGAGAGGAGAAGGGTAGAGATAGCGCGGGCCCTTGTTAATTCACCTTATTTTATGTTATTGGACGAGCCGTTTGCAGGCATAGACCCGATAGCAGTTGCTGACATTCAGGATATAATCATTAAGCTGAAGAAAAAGGGGATAGGCATATTGCTTACAGACCATAACTGGCGAGAGACGCTTGGAATATGTGATAGGGCATATATTATAGATTGTGGTAGAATATTGGAAGTCGGGACGCCTGATGAGATAGTGAGGAGCAAGAAGGCTAAAGAGGCATATCTGGGAGAGAGAGCGCTATTTTAGATTTAAAAATAAATCATAAATCGTAAATCGTAAATCACAAAACCTATGGCGCATGAAATAAGACAGGATATGAGGTTGTCGCAGCAGTTGGTGATGTCACCGCAGCTGCAATTGGCGATAAAACTTCTTCAACTTTCACGACTGGAATTGGAAGAGCTTGTAATAGAGGAGCTTGAGAATAATCCGGTTTTAGAGGAAGAGGCAGGCGCTGGAGAAGGGGGAGAGATATCTGTTTCGAAAAGAGAAGAAAGGGAGGTAGACTGGGAGGCATATTTAGAGAATTGCTACGAAAGGCCTTTAGGGAGAAGTTTTGCAGAAGAATCAGAGGAATATTCTCTTGAGGCCACCCTCACAAAAAAACCAACCCTTTCAGAACATCTCATGTGGCAACTCCACCTTTCGCCGTTTACGCCTGAGGAAACTCTCGTTGGAGAATTTATAATAGGAAATATTGATGAAGATGGATATTTGAGGTTCGGAGAAGATAGCGGAGATGAAACAGCTTATTTAAAATCCATCACGCAAGAGATTGCGAATGCGGTCGGGATAAATGAAGATATTGTTGAGTCTACTATTAGAAAGATTCAACAGTTTGACCCGGTCGGGGTGTGTTCAAGAACTGTGAGGGAATGTTTATTGATTCAGGTCAAGTTTCTTGGCTGTGACGATCCTACTGTTGAAGAAATAATAAACCACCACCTTAATCATTTCGAGAAAAAGAATTACAAGGCAGTAGCAGCGGCATTAAAAATTCCAATAGATAAGGTTTTGGATGCAGTAAAATTTATAGTAGGACTCAATCCACGACCCGGAAGTGCATATGGCCAGTCCGAAGCAACTGTTATAATTCCAGACATATTTATCCACAAAATTGGGGGAGATTATGTAGTATTACTCAACGAAAATGGTTTGCCCAAGTTGAGAGTAAGTTCTTATTATAGAACCTTAATTTCCCAAAATGGCAGAGGAAGCGCTGAGACAAAGGCATATGTCCAGGAAAAGCTCCGTGCTGCCAAATGGTTGATTCAGAGCATTCAGCAAAGACAGCGTACGATATACAAAGTTACGCTGAGTATTTTAAAATTCCAGAGAGATTTTTTTGATAGCGGCACATGCTATTTAAAGCCACTTATCTTGAGAGATGTGGCAGAAGATATTGGTATGCATGAATCTACAGTAAGCCGTGTTACAACAAATAAGTATGCGCATACACCCCATGGTATTTTTGAGTTAAAATATTTCTTTAGCGCCGGGGTAAACAGAGATGATGGAACAGGCGTTGCGTCCAAGAGTATTATGGAAAAATTAAAAAATATATGTGAGATAGAAGATGCCAATAAGCCATTGAGCGACCAGAAGATAGCTGATTTATTGAGGAAGTCAGGGATAAATATTGCCAGAAGGACAGTGACAAAATATAGAGAGACAATGGGTATTCTTTCAGCAAGCGGAAGGAAGAAGTTATTTTGATTATAGAGCGAATTGGAGAATTAGAGAATTGGTTTTTCTGATTCGCTAATCTCTAATTAATCAATCCACTCAATCACGGAGGGCATTAAGAATGCATATTGCTGTTATGTTTAGACATATGGATTCGTCTGACGCGCTTAAAAATTATGCAATAGAGAAGATAGAGAAGGTAAAGAAATATTTAATGGAACCCATTGAGGTTCATTGGGCGCTGTCAGTAGAAAAATTCAGGCATATTGCCGATGTTACTATTGTTGCAAATGGTATAACCATTAAAGGGGCAGAGCAGACTGAGGACATGTATTCTGCTATAGATAAGGTTATCGATAAGATAGAAAAACAGGTGAGGAAGCACAAAGAAAGGATAAAAAACCATAAGGTGACTAACACCGCAAAACCATTAAGTGCGAAACTCAATATTCTTTCCTATGAGGATATAGAACGTGCGAACGAGCCTACATTAATTAATACTGAAAATTACTTCATAAAACCAATGTCTATAGATGAGGCTGTCATGCAGATAGACCTTCTTGATAATGATTTCATGGTTTTTACCAATTCTACATCTAAAAATATAAATGTTCTTTATAAGAGAAAAGATGGCAACTACGGCCTCATAGATACAGGACAACGATAACAGGGGAGACAGGAGGTGGGGAGTGGGTCGTGGAAAAACGATTTTCCTACGCCCGCCTCCTACTGCCCACTTCCTGTATTATAATGCGACTCATTGATGTTCTTACTCAGGACTGTATAATACCGGACCTTAAAGGAAGTGATAAGAGAGAAGTGCTTGAAGAGATGGTGGAGGAGCTCTCCTTTAAATTTGGCGGTATTGATAAGGAGAAGCTCTTGGAGGTGCTTCTTGAGAGGGAAAAACTTGGAAGCACCGGTATTGGTTATGGTGTTGCTATTCCCCATGCGCGCCTTAAGGGTTTAGATGGGATTGTTGTTTATTTTGGCAGAAGTCTTAAAGGCGCTGAATTTCAGACAATGGATGATAAACCTGCCCATCTGTTTTTTTTAATAGTGGCGCCAGATAACTCTACAGTATCCCATCTTAAGATTTTAGCCAGAATATCCCGTCTTTTACAGGACATTGCATTAAGGAAAAAACTCATGGAAGCCTCAACACAGGATGAGCTATATCAGATAATAATGGAAGAAGATAGAAAGTTTTAATGAGTAAGATGGGGAACTACAGAAGTTGAGAAGATGAGAAGCTTAGAAGATGAGAAAAAAGGCTTAACTTCACAACCTCTCAATTTCTCAACTTCTTGTTTTTATAATTTCCTGTAAATCAAAATATGGAAACCATCTCAGTAGTCGACCTTTTAGAAGAAACCTCAGAAAGATTTGGGCTGCGGCTTGCGGCAGGCAAGGGAGGCCTTTCAAAGAAGATAACTACCTCCAGAATCCAGAAGCCTGGATTACTTCTCACTGGCCTTCTGGAAAAACTCCATTCCGAGAGGATACAGATATTCGGGAAGGCT
This sequence comes from Deltaproteobacteria bacterium GWF2_42_12, assembly GCA_001797665.1. Taxonomy (GTDB): domain Bacteria; phylum Desulfobacterota; class GWC2-55-46; order UBA9637; family UBA9637; genus UBA9637. Next base: position 39,468 of record MGQA01000055.1, read on the forward strand.
GAGATAAATTATCTTAAAAGTTTACCCGAGAACAGACTTAAACCAACCCTTAAACTACTGGAAAAGGCAGACACACCTTGTTATGTAATTACAAGGAAACAAAAGCCACCTTCCTTTTTGTCTCATCTTGCGGACAGAAAGAAGATACCGCTTTTAACGACGAATCTTACCACTTCATTTTTTATTGAAAGATTTACAAAATATCTTGAAGAGCGGCTGGCTCCGACAACAACCGTTCATGGGGTGTTCGTTGATGTTCTTGGTGTGGGAATTCTGATACTTGGTAAAAGCGGTATTGGTAAGAGTGAGTGCGCGTTGGACCTCGTTACAAAGGGATATAGGCTTATAGCAGATGACGCAGTAATAATAAAGAGAATGTCTCCAACCACCCTTTTTGGTATAGCATCTGATATTATAAGGTATCACATGGAGGTTAGAGGGATTGGTATTGTAAATGTGAAAGACCTTTTTGGTATAACTGCTATCAGAGAGAAAAAGCAGATGGATATTGTCGTAGAACTGGCGCAATGGGATCCAGGTGAAGAGTATGACAGACTTGGTTTTGAAGAAGGGATATATGAAATACTTGGAGTGAGGCTTCCCATTCTAAGGATTCCTGTCAGCCCCGGCAGGAGTGTCGCCACTGTCGTTGAAGTTGCAGCGAGAAATCAGTTACTGAAGATCATGGGCCATCATTCTGCGATAGAGTTCAAGAAAAATCTGGATATGGCTATAAAAAGGAATAAAAAACCTTAATATCCACTTAATAACCAGTCCAGAATAGTATTTACACACTATCCCCTTTTGTTCGTCATGCCCGAATTTTTTAATCGGGCATCCAGAGACTAAAAACTACTGGATTCCCGCTAAAAACATGCGGGAATGACACTGTGTGGAATGTATACTCTATATATGCGCTGATTAATATGTCTATACAATTATGGACTCCCTTATAATACTAATACATCAAACAATATTGACTTAAAAATGCCTTGAATATTTTTCTGTCAGTTATAACTATTTCAAATCTTATCTTTCAGACTACTTTTTAAGGAAGGTTATGAAAAATGTTTGGCTGGTTATAATGAGCGGTCCTTCAGGGGCAGGAAAGAGCACCGCGATCAAGGTTATGGAGGACCTGAATTTTTTTTGTGTTGACAATCTTCCCCTTGTGCTTCTGCCGAAGTTTATGGAGCTTGCAATTCAGTCTGGAGAGATAACCAAGGTGGCGATTGTTGTAGATGCGCGCGAAAGAGAATTCCTTAAAGACTTTACAGATGTGTTAAGGCTAATGTCTGAAAGTGGCTATAATGTAGAGCTCATATATCTGGAGGCTTCTGATGACGCCCTTGTGAGACGTTTCAGCGAAACCAGAAGAAAACACCCCCTTGCTGGAGGAGGCAGTTCTTTAGATGGCATAAAACAAGAGAGGGAGATGCTGAATGCTATAAAGATGGCTGCCAGTAAAATTATTGATACCTCTGGCTATAATGTTCATCAGTTAAAAGAGATTATAAAAGACTATTTTTCAGGACCCGCGCAGCAGGAAAAAATGATTGTACACCTGATTTCTTTCAGTTATAGGTACGGCATTCCTGTGGATGCAGATTTGATTATGGATGTGAGATTTTTACCCAACCCATATTTTGTGGAAGAACTTAAAGATTTAGACGGCAGAGATGACAGGGTCAAAGAATTTGTTTTGGAGAAAAAAGAGACAAAAGAATTTATGGAAAGGTTTGGCAACCTTCTTGATTTTTTAATCCCTCACTACTGGAAGGAGGGGAAAACTTATCTTACTATTGCCATTGGTTGCACAGGCGGGAAACACAGGTCTGTTGCGATAGTTGATTCCATGATCGATAAGATTTCTTTAGAAAAGTGTGTTGTTAAAAAAAGGCATAGAGATATAGATAAGCAATAATGGCCTATTGTAAGTTGCAAAATGAAAATTGCAAAATGAAATAGCATAGAGCATGGAGCATAGTGCATAGAGTGAAAATCCCTCTGCTCTCTGCTCTTTGCCCTATGCAATGGAGCGAAGCGTCTTAATGGTTGGCGTAATAGTAATAACTCATGGAAAACTGGCTGAGGTCCTTGTTTCTACAGCAGAGGCAATTGCCGGCAAGCTGGAGAATGTAAGGTATATCTCCATTGATGCCTGTGATAGTGCGAAATGCATAAGCGATGCTATCTCTGATGCTGTTAAGACAATGGATAAGAAAGACGGGATAATAATCCTTACCGATATGTTCGGAGGCACACCGTCTAATATAGCCCTTTCATTTCTGGAGGCAGGAAAGGTAGAGATAATAACAGGCGCAAATCTGCCAATGCTACTAAAGCTTGCAAGCCATAGAGGAGCCAGAACACTCTCAGAACTGGTAATGCTCTTAAAAGAGCATGGCCAGAAAAGTATTGTATTGGCAAGCGAGATGCTGAAGGGCAAGTAAGAACTTATTGCAGATTGCAAAATGCAAATTGCAAAATTAAGATTTTATTTTTCAATTTAAAATTTGCATTTTTCATTCTTCAATGGAGCGAAGCGACTTTATGAGTATAGTACTGGTCAGGATTGATGATAGGCTACTACATGGTCAAATTGTTGAGGCGTGGGTTCCTTATTGTAAGGCAACTTGTATTATAGTAGCTAATGATGAGGCCAAGAAAAACCGCGTCCAGAGGCTTGCTATAGAATCATGTGCCTCAAGAACACTAACGGTAAAGGTAGATGCTGTGGAGGAATCGGTTCAGGATGCAGGCTCAGAAGCGTTAGAGAGAGAGCGCATAATTGTTCTATTTTCAACCTTAAAGGATTTGATACATGCCTATGATAGAGGATTCAGATTTTCTTGTATAAATATCGGCAATATCCATCACAATGGTTTCGGTAAGCAACTTGCCAAATCTGTTTACATAGATAAAGAGGATGAAGACATTATAAAAAATCTTGTCAGTCTCGGAATAGATTTAGATATACGGGCAGTTCCATGGGACAAGCCAGTAAAGGTGATGGGCTGAGGCTAAGGCATAATAATAATCCTAAGTAAACCCCCAGCTCTGCTGGGGGACTCGTAGAGTTTGACAATTACAGGATTGTGCTTTGTTTCGCTATAAATTTTTCGGTTCTCACTGTTGTCATGCCCGAATGGTTCTATCGGGCATCCAGTCATAAAATATGGATTCCCGCTAAATACATGCGGGAATGACGATTCGATGGTTTTGATTTTAACAGATTGCGATTAGCCCCCTTTGAGGGGGCAGCAATCATAAAACCTCCGGCTTTGCCGGAGGATACTTAGTAGCTCTTATTAAAATAAGTCTCAACTATTTTTTTGACGAGATAAACTGTGGATTTAATATTATGGCAATCATTCTTGGTAGCATTTGTTGGCAGTGTCCTGTCCCTTGATAGGACCGCTGCTTTGCAGATAATGATATCAAGACCTATTGTGGCTGCGCCTGTCATAGGCTATATGCTGGGAGATACTGCGGCAGGTTTGCTGATTGGTTGTGTATTAGAGCTTCTTTTCATAGGTGGGCTGCCGGTAGGGGCTTATATACCTCCCCATGAGACAATGATAGCAATGCTTGTTACCGGAATATCAATAATAGTAAATAATATAGGCTTTGCAAGATTTTCGTGGAAGTTTGGTGAGTCGGATATGATGATATTGGTGATAAGCGCAACCCTCTTGACAATGTTACCTATAGATATTGTTTGTAAAAGAGTAGATACAGCAGTACGGGTTTTAAATACAAGGTTTTTTTATATTGCGGATAAAGATCTCGGAAAGTGCAATATTGGGGGAATTATTCTGAATAACATGAAAGGGCTTGGCGTTTTCTTTATTCTAAATTTTTTAACTTTATTTGTCCTAACCCTCGCAGGCGTCATGGTTGTGTCTTTTTTGTTTAAGTTTCTCCCACTAACAGTAATAATGCTGCTGGCACTGTTCAGCATCATTGCTTTAATAATAAGCCTTTCTTCTGCATATAATGCAGTATATGGTAAGGGTTCTTTGCCTCTACTTTTTACAACAATCTTCTTTGGTTTTATCATGTTGATATTGATGAGGGGGCGATGATAAGCAGGTTTACAATGCTTAAGGTTTTTTTAAATTCATTCTTTATCCAGTCTTCCTGGAACTTTGAAAAGATGCAGGGACTTGGTTTTGCAGCAGCAATAGCCCCTGCAATAAATGATATGCATCAAGATAAGGAGCAAACGTGTAGAGCGCTTAAGAGGCATATGGTTTTTTATAATGCCCATCCCTATATGGCTTCACCGATTCTCGGCGCTGTTATAAAAATGGAAGAAGACGTTAAGGCAGGCATACGAGGGACAGATGATATTTCATCTTTCAAGGAGAGCCTTATGGGGCCATATGGCGCTATTGGAGACACATTCTTTTGGGGCTCTATTAGACCCCTTGCGTCAATCCTTGGGGTGTTATCTGTGCTTATCTGGGGGTTATGGGGAGTAGGTATATTTTTGGTAACCTACAATATTTTTCATATATGGATGAGGTGGTCTGGATTGCATAAAGGTTGTAAACTCGGTGAATCAGTTGTGGATTATATAAAATCCCTTGAATTGATACAATGGGCGGCAAGGGTTCGCCTTTTTTCAACTATGCTTCTTGGCATCTTGTTGTTGGTTGCAATATTTAAAGGAATTGATATTTTTATGGGACAAAGGTTGATAGGTTATCAAATGTTTTTGGCCAGCTTCTTCTCTGCCATATGCGTGGTATTGTTAGCAGCTATTATAAGAAATAGATTATCAGTTTTGTTATCTATATATAATAATAGCTGCTAACAATACTACGCATATGGCAGAGAAGAAGCTGGCCAAAAACAT